>NZ_JADYVV010000030.1:0-100027 GCF_020194035.1 Bradyrhizobium sp. BRP56 | reverse complement strand
CGCAAAACTCGGCGGATGGACCGGCTACGCCTCCCACCGTCCACCTGGACCAATCACCTTCCACACCGGAATGGCCCGCTTCCAAATCCTCGCAAATGGCCCGACAAACGTGTAGATGCACTAGTGCGAAAGCAGGGACCCGTTACCACAGACGTTCGTTGTCGAAGCGAGCTGTGGCTCCAGCGTTATGCACCAATGACCTTCGGTGGTTATGGGTCCCGGGTCGCGCTTCGCTTGCCCGGGACGACA
The DNA here is from genome assembly GCF_020194035.1 of Bradyrhizobium sp. BRP56. Taxonomy (NCBI): domain Bacteria; kingdom Pseudomonadati; phylum Pseudomonadota; class Alphaproteobacteria; order Hyphomicrobiales; family Nitrobacteraceae; genus Bradyrhizobium; species Bradyrhizobium sp. BRP56. The sequence continues at coordinate 99,778 of NZ_JADYVV010000030.1, read as the reverse complement.
CTTAATTTGTTGCGCGATCTGCGAGGCACATATCCGCATTCTCGCGACATGAATTGTCGGAGGTTTGCCGGCTTTGCCGCCTTCTCTTGACCAGAGGGCGCAGGGGCCGCTCACCGCCGCTTGCGGACATCGATGTTGATGTCGAGGTCGATGGCGCTGACGCAGGTCTGCTCGGTGCGGTGCGATCCGCCCTCGTGCCAAGGACCGTTGCGCAGTCTGATGTCGCTGACGTGAGCGAGCCGCAGGCAGCGCCATTGCGGCAGTTGGCCCGAGCTCGAGCCGCCGAACTGCCAGGCCAGCACGACCTCCTCACCGCTCTTGTTGTGGCCGATGATGTGCGGGCAGAGCTCGCGCGGCCGGCCGTCATAGATGCAGACCGCTTGCTGTTCGTTGAGGATCGCCTTGCGGAAGAGGGCGTAAGCTTTGCTAGCCATGGGACATCCGGCCATCTAGGATTGCTGCGGGCTCCTATCATATAACTGGGCCACCCGCCGTTGTTTCCCCGGATCCGCGCCGATGGCCAGAGGACGACACCGCCCGATCAACATGCCCGCGCCATATCTGAGGCGCGTCTGGCTCGATCCCGAGCGCATTCCCAACCGCAACGCATATCCGTTCGTGCTGCCGCTGCTGCGCGACGATTTCGAGCTGAGCTTCGACAAGGCAATCACCATCATTGTCGGCGAGAACGGCACCGGCAAGTCGACGCTGCTCGAGGGGATCGCCGTGATGGCCGGCTATGATGACGCCGGCGGCGGCAAGGGCTACATGCCGGTCGATCACAGCAATGCGGTCGAGGAAATGGGCGGCTCGCTTGCGACCGCGCTCCGCGCGAGCTGGCTGCCGAAAATCACCAATGGCTGGTTCTTCCGCGCCGAGAGCTTCTACTCGGTCGCCAGATATCTCGACTCCGTCGCCAGCCCCTATGCTGACTTCCTGTCCTATTCCCACGGCGAGGGCTTCCTGCGCTTCTTCAACGAGCGTTGCCAGCGGCAGGGCATCTTCATCTTCGACGAGCCGGAATCCGCGCTGTCGCCGTCGCGGCAGATCGAATTCCTCAAATTGTTGCACCGGATGAACGGCACCGGCCGCTGCCAGGTGATCATGGCGACGCATTCGCCGATGCTGATGGCGTATCCGAACGCGACGCTGTTGCGGGTTACCAAATGTGGGCTGGAGCCGGTGGGCCTGAAGGACACCGATCACTACCGGCTGATGCGCGAGTTCTGCGACGACCCCAAGGGGTTCGTCGAGGCGGCGATCGAGGACTGAAACCGCTGCCCGGGCGGGCTTGCCTCCCGGGGAAGCCGCCGGCTGCGACTTCGCTCTGGTGCAAGAAGCCGGTCCCCGATCTGGTCTAGAACCCGGACCATAAACTGCGGCATGCGCCAGGCGGCGGATGGCCGACACATATCGGGAGAGAACAAGGATGAGGCGAACGATCGCGCGAGCTGGCGTCGTGGTGGCGGCATTGGCTGTGTTGGGGGCCGCCTGGGCCCACGGGCCGACCCGCCAGAAGGTGCGGGAATCGATCGAGATCGACGCGCCGCAGGCCAAGGTGTGGGCGGTGATCGGCAATTTCCAGGACATGAGCTGGCTCGCCGGCGTCACCAAGACCGAAGGCGAGAAGGGCAACGAGGTCGGCGCCACGCGGCGGCTGACGCTCGGGCCCGGCGCCACCGTCGACGAGGAACTCTACAAATACGAACCGGAGATGATGAGCTATTCGTACCGGATCACGGCGGTCGACGTGAAGGTGCTGCCGGTTACCAACTATTCCTCTACGCTGGCGGTGTCGCCGGCGCCGGACGGCAAGTCGAAGCTGGAATGGGCCGGCGCGTTCTACCGCGGTTTTCCGAACAATGATCCGCCGCCGGAACTGAGCGACGAGGCCGCGGTGAAGGCGGTGAGCGGGCTCTACAAGGCCGGGCTCGAAGCGCTGAAGAAGAAGATCGAGAGCGGGACCTGAGCGTGCGCGCGATTGCGCTCGTCGCGCTGCTTGCCGGCCTCGGCGCCGCGCATGCCGAGGAGGCGTTCGTCACCAACCAGCTCAGTGACGACCTCACCGTGGTCGATCTTGCGACCTCGAAGCCGGTTGCGACCATCGCGATCGGCGGCAAGCCCGCCGGCGTTGCCGTCAGCAAGGACGGCCGCTTCGCCTATGTGACCAGCCCGGATGCCAAGGCGGTCACGGTGGTCGACGCGTCGGCACGAAAGGTCGTCGGGCGGGTCGATGTCGGCGGCGGGCCGCTCGGCATTGCGGTCGCGCCCGACGGCGCGATGGTCTATGTCGCAGACTGGTACGCCGCCGCGGTGCGGGTGATCGACGCCAGAGAGCGGCGTGTCGCCGCGAGTATCGCGGTCGGGGCATCGCCGTCCGGGCTGGCGGTGACGCCGGATGGGCTGCTGCTGCTGTCGGCGGATCGCGACGATGACAGCGTCTCCATCATCGACACCGCCTCGCGCGAGCGGAGAGGAATCGTGAAGGTCGGGAGTCGGCCGTTTGGTGTCACCATCGATGCCGATGGCAAGCGCGCCTACACCGCCAATGTCGGCACCAACGACGTCTCGGTGATCGACATCGCGACCGCCCGCGAGGTCGGCCGCGTCCATGTCGGCCTGCGCCCCTACGCTGTGGCGCTGGCGCAGGGCCGCGGCTTCGTCACCGACCAGTATGACGGCAAGGTCAGCGTGTTCGACCTCGCGACGTTGCAGCCCGTGAAGCGGATTACGGTGGGCGATTACCCCGAAGGCATCGAGGCGACCGCCGACGGCAAGCGCATCCTGGTCGCGAACTGGGAGAGCAACACGCTGAGCGTGATCGACGCCGCCGAGCTGAAGGTGATTGGCGAGGTCCGGGTCGGCGACGGCCCGCGCGCGTTCGGGGCGTTCCTGAGACGGACGGAGTAGGCGGAAGGTGCGTGGGGTGTCCCAAAATATCGAAAATAACCCCATGCAAAGGAGCAGGCTGCCGCCGAGACTCGGAAAAGCGACTTGACGCGTCGGGCAAATCAGCGGTACGTTTTTATTATTCCGAAATTGTGCAAGCGTCCGCCGCCGCAGGATAGAGCCAACCGCGCCCTGCGACCCGTCGTCGAGCTGCGCCCCATTGGCTCACCAGCGCGGCAGGCCTATATTATCAGGCAAACACCAGGAAACAGGGAGGATGCTATGCATCATACCTTGGTGCCCAGTGACCGGGTCGAGCATGTCTGCGTCTTCGGGCGCGACGGGACGAAACTTGGGTCGATCGAGCGGCTGATGCTCGACAAGGTGAGCGGAACGGTGGCCTACGCCATCATCAAGACCGGCGGCGTGCTGAGTACCCACCACCACTATCCCGTCAAATGGACCGCGCTGCGCTTCGATCCTGTGCGCCAGGCCTTCGAGGCCGAGGTGACGCTGGAGGATCTGCGCGCAGGGCCGTCGGAGTTCGACGGCGACGAGTTCGACTGGGGCGACCGCTCGCAATCGTATACGCACCCGAACTATTGGGCGGTGTAGGGCGTAGTTGAGGCCTGCCGTAGCCCGCATGAGCGAAGCGACATGCGGGAGCGGTTAACTTGTTCGGCTGATAGACCCCGCATATCGCTCCGCTCATGCGGGCTACTTGCTTAGTTCAAGACCGGTATACATGCCCCCATTCAAGCCCGCCGGCTGGCCTTCCGTCATACCGCGAATTGTCACCCGCGACCTCACTGGCTTGGCCAGATTTCTTCGAGACGTTTTCGATGCGCAGGGCGAAGTCCGCTCCGGCGCGCCAACGGAAATCCGGATCGGAGACTCGATCATCCTGATCAGCGACGGCGGAGGCGTCCGCGAGGCGATGCCGGCCTTTCTCTACGTCTATGTTCGAGACGCGGACGAGACCTATCGGCGGGCGATCGCGGCAGGCGCTGAATCGATCGAGCCGCCTGCGGATACGCCCTATGGCGACAGACGCGCGATGGTGCGGGATGCCTGGGCCAACGTCTGGCAGATCGCCACCTACCGTGGGAGCTAAGTGTGTAGCCCGCATGAGCGAAGCGATATGCGGGACCGGTCACATTGTTGGCCGCGAGGGGCCCCGGATATCGCTTCGCTCATCCAGGCTACTTGCTACGGGCATGGTCTGCTCGAAGCAGCCACATGACCTGGTCGCGATATCTGAGGGGAAATGCAACCGAAAGCGGATGGTCTTTCGATCCTGACATTTTGCGAGCAGCGTCATTCAGTATCGCAACGTAGGTCATCGCGTTCGGCAGGTCGCCAACCACCGGCACATCAGCATGCATTACAAGCACGGGACCGTGCGGCAACCACGACCGCGGATACATTCCTCGAACCCATCCCAATTGCTCCCAAAGTAACCGGGAAATTCGAGCTGTGCAGCGAGCGTGGCCAAGAGCGCCGCTTTGCTCGTCACATTTTCAAGGATGCTGGCGCGCACCGCTGCAGGGGACGACGCGCCCTCATCTTCGAACGAGATGAATGTTTGCGGCTCGCTCACCCGGCCTGTGTCACTCCGCCGCCTCGCTCGCTGAGCTCTTCCTTGGCTTGCTGTTCGCCTTCTTCAGCACCGGCGCCAAAAACTTGCCGGTGTAGCTGCGCGGCGCTTTCACGATGTCCTCGGGCGGGCCCCAGGCGACAATCTCGCCGCCGCCGTCACCGCCTTCGGGGCCGAGGTCGATGACCCAGTCGGCGGTCTTGATGACCTCGAGATTGTGCTCGATCACGACGACCGTGTTGCCCTGGGCGACCAGCTCGTGCAGCACCTCGAGCAGCTTGGCGACGTCGTGGAAATGCAGGCCGGTGGTCGGCTCGTCCAGGATATAGAGCGTGCGGCCGGTGGCACGCTTCGACAGCTCCTTGGCGAGCTTGACGCGCTGGGCTTCGCCGCCCGAGAGCGTCGTCGCTTGCTGGCCGACATGGATGTAGTCGAGGCCGACCCGGTGCAGGGTCTGGAACGTCTCGCGCACGCGCGGCACCGCCTTGAAGAACTCGGCGGCTTCCTCGACCGTCATGTCGAGCACGTCGGCGATGCTCTTGCCCTTGAACAGCACCTCCAGTGTCTCGCGGTTGTAGCGCTTGCCCTTGCAGGTGTCGCAGGTGACGTAGACGTCCGGCAGGAAGTGCATCTCGATCTTGATGACGCCGTCGCCCTGGCAGGCCTCGCAGCGGCCGCCCTTGACGTTGAAGGAGAAGCGGCCGGGCTCGTAGCCGCGCGCCTTCGCTTCCGGCAGGCCGGCGAACCATTCGCGGATCGGCGTGAAGGCACCGGTATAGGTCGCGGGGTTGGAACGCGGCGTGCGGCCGATCGGCGACTGGTCGATGTCGATGATCTTGTCGATGTGCTCGAGGCCCTCGATGCGGTCGTGCGGCGCCGCGCCCTCGCTGGCGTTGTTCAGCTTGCGGGCGATGGCGCGGTACAGCGTGTCGATCAACAGCGTCGACTTGCCGCCGCCCGACACGCCGGTCACGCAGGTGAACAGGCCGAGCGGGATTTCGGCCGAGACGTTCTTGAGGTTATTGCCGCGGGCGTTGACGACCTTGATGGTGCGCCGGTGGTTCGGCGGCCGCCGGTCGGGCACAGGCACCGACAGCTCGCCGGTGAGATACTTGCCGGTCAGCGATTTCGGGTTGCGCATGATCTGGTCGGGCGTGCCTTCGGCGACGATGTGGCCGCCATGCATGCCGGCGCCGGGCCCGATGTCGAGCACGTAATCGGCGAGGCGGATAGCGTCCTCGTCATGCTCGACTACGACCACGGTATTGCCGAGGTCGCGCAGCCGCTTCAGGGTGTCGAGCAGGCGGGCATTGTCGCGCTGGTGCAGGCCGATCGACGGCTCGTCCAGCACGTAGAGCACGCCGGTGAGGCCCGAGCCGATTTGCGAGGCGAGGCGGATGCGCTGGCTCTCGCCGCCCGACAGCGTGCCGGAGGAGCGCGACAGCGTCAGGTAGTTCAGGCCGACGTCAAGCAGGAAAGTCAGGCGCTCGCGGATCTCCTTGAGGATGCGCGTCGCGATCTCGTTCTGCTGCGCGTTAAGCGCCTCCGGCACCGTCTCGAACCATTCGCCGGCGCGCTTGACCGAGAGCTCGGAGATATCGCCGATATGCTTGCCGCCGATCTTGACGCACAGCGCCTCCGGCTTCAGCCGATGGCCGTTGCAGCCTTCGCAGGGCACGTCGGAGAAATACTTGCCGAGCTCCTCGCGCGCCCACTCGCTCTCGGTCTCGCGGTAGCGGCGGTTGATGTTGGTGATGACGCCCTCGAACGGCTTCTTGGTGTCGTAGGAGCGGACGCCGTCCTCATAGGAGAACTTGATCTCGTCGTCGCCGGAGCCGTGCAGCAGCGCGTTCTGGACCTTCTTGGTGAGGTCCTTCCACTTGGTGTCGAGCGTGAACTTGTAGTGCTTGCCGAGCGCGGTCAGGGTCTGGATGTAGTAGGGCGAGGATGATTTCGCCCAGGGCGCGATCGCGCCCTTGCGCAAGGTCAGCTCCTTGTCGGGGATGACCAGGTCCTCGTCGATATGCTGCTCGACGCCGAGGCCGCCGCAGGCCGGACAGGCGCCATAGGGGTTGTTGAACGAGAACAGGCGCGGCTCGATCTCGGGGATCGTGAACCCGGAGACCGGGCAGGCGAACTTTTCCGAGAACAGGATGCGCTCGGGCCCGCTCTTGTCGTGGATCTTCGCGGTCTTCTTCTTGTCCTCTTTCTTGTCGTCCTGCGCGGCCGCCGCCGGCGCATCGGCGTATTCGATCACGGCGAGGCCCTCGGCGAGCTTCAGCGCGGTCTCAAAGCTTTCCGCGAGGCGCTGGGCGAGGTCGGGACGCACCACGATGCGGTCGACCACGACGTCGATGTCGTGGGGGAATTTCTTGTCGAGCGCGGGCGCTTCGGACAGTTCGTAGAAGGTGCCGTCGATCTTGACGCGCTGAAAGCCCTTCTTGAGATACTCGGCGAGCTCCTTCTTGTACTCGCCCTTGCGGCCGCGCACGACCGGCGCCAGCAGGTAGAGGCGAGTGCCTTCCGGCAGCGCCAGCACGCGGTCGACCATCTGCGAGACGATCTGGCTCTCGATCGGCAGGCCGGTGGCCGGCGAATAGGGCACGCCGACGCGCGCCCAGAGCAGGCGCATGTAGTCGTAGATCTCGGTGACGGTGCCGACGGTGGAGCGCGGGTTCTTCGACGTGGTCTTCTGCTCGATCGAGATCGCCGGCGACAGGCCATCGATCTGGTCGACATCCGGCTTCTGCATCATCTCGAGGAACTGGCGCGCATAGGCCGACAGCGACTCGACGTAGCGGCGCTGGCCCTCGGCATAGATGGTGTCAAACGCGAGCGACGACTTGCCGGAACCGGACAGGCCGGTGAACACCACGAGCTTGTCGCGGGGAATCTCGACGTCGATGTTCTTCAGATTGTGTTCGCGCGCGCCACGGATCGTGATGGCGCGCGATGAGGAGCCGGCGTTCTGTTGGCGCTTCGCCTTGAGCACTTCATCCATAGCGACAGTTCCGGGCGCATGCTTGGGCGCCTTTTGGGCGCGCATCGCCGGTGATGCCGGGACCTTGCGCCGATGGGGTGTGAAGGCTGGAACGTAGGAAGAACGGCCGACAATTTCCAGTGCTGAGTCGCGTCCATCAACGGATAGTTTGCCTGATGGCAGCAGCCGTCAGCAGGGCCGGTTCCGCTAGAGCCTTTCCCGTTCCGATGGAATCGGAACGGGGGCTCCAGATTCCCGCTTTGACGCGTTTTCCTTGCGCGAGCCGGAATCCGCTTCGCTCGAAAACGCTCTTACGCAAAAAGGCCGGCGCGAGGCCGGCCTTTCGGTGCGATCTGATCGCAGATCAATCTTAGTACTTGGCGACGATCGGGCCGCCGAAGTGATAGTTGACGCCGAACTGGGCGCTGTGCAGCTCGAGCGTACCGGACGGCACGCCGAAATAGTTCTCGCTGTCGAGGCTGCGATACAGGTATTCGCCCTTGATCGACCACTGCGGGGCGATGAACGCCTCGACGCCGGCGCCGACGGTCCAGCCTGAGTGGAAGTTGCTCTGCGAGGCGGTCACGCCGAGCGCGGTGACGCTGACCTCGTTGTTGGCCCAGGCGTAGCCGCCGGTGCCGTAGAACAGCACCTTGTCCACAGCGAAGCCGAAGCGGCCGCGCACGGTGCCGAGCGAGTCGATCTTGCTGCGGGCGGTGACGCCGAGCGCGGAGACCGACGCGTCGATGTCAGCGCCTGCAGCGTCGACCTCGAGGCCGTACACGATGTTGCCGGCCTGCCAGTTGTAGCCGATGGTGCCGCCGCCGAAGCCGCCTTCCATGCTCGGGGTGCCGGAGTTCTCGCTGGCGTAGCCGCCGTAGCCACCGACGTAGAAGCCGGTCCAGTTGTAGATCGCGGCCGGCGGCGGAGCCTTCACGTAAGGCGCGCGTGCCGCCATGTCGGCGGCCATTACCGGTGCAAAAGCGCTCAGTGCAAACATGCCGGCCGAGGCCAGCAAAACATTCCTGATTTTCAAAGTCCCAGTCCCATTTTCTTGTTGTCTCTTCAAAGATTTTGAAGAGAGCGTCACAGCAGTGTCGCGTGACGTGCTGGTGCTTCTACAGAGAAATGCCGGAACGTGTGTATCCGCGAAACCACAACGCACCGAAAACGGCCCCGGTGAGGTGCGCGTGCACACGCAACGAAAAAGCCGGCGCACAAACAGGCACAAACAAAAAGGCCGGCGGGAGGCCGGCCTTTCGTCTGGATCAATCGGCCTGGCGCGATCAATAGCGCGCGACGACCGGGCCACCCCACTTGTAGTTCACGCGGACGGTGACGAGGTCGACGTCCTGGCGATCGCGGATGGTGCTGTTCAGCGTGCCGCTGGGGGCGATCAGGTTGTAGGTCTTGTCCTGCATGAACAGGTGGTCGTATTCGATGCCTGCGGTCCAGTTCGGCGCGAAGCCGACTTCGATGCCGGCGCCGACGGTGCCGCCCCAGCGGGTGTCGCTGGCGCTGCCGACGAGCACACCGGTCGGGGTGAAGTAGGTGTTGAAGCGGTTGTCGGTCAGCGCCGCGCCGCCCTTGGCGTAGAGCAGCACGTTGTTGACGGCGTAGCCGATCTGGCCGGTGAACAGGCCGAATGCGTCGATCTTGGACTGGTTGGTGAACAGGCCCGGGAAGATCGCGCTGCCGTTGCTGCCCTTCAGGTCAGCCCAGTCGCCCTGCGCTTCAAGGCCGAACACCCAGGTGCCGGCCTGCCAGCGATAGCCGATCTGGCCACCGGCGACGCCGCCCGTTGCGTCATGGCAACCGTCAGAGGCGAGGAAGACGCCGGCCGGGAGCTGATCCCAGCAATTGTGGCTCGAGCCCCAGCCGCCGTTGGCGCCGATGTAGAAACCGGTCCAGTCATAGATCGGGGCAACCACCGGCGGCGGCGCCTTGGTGTACGGGCGCGCAGCGAGATCAGCGGCCGCGGCAGGCGCAGCAAACGCAATCAGAGCAACCGTACCGAGCAAAAACTTCTTCATTATCAGTCCCCCAGCACCCCGATCGGCTTCCAAACGGTCCCGAAGCACGATCCCAGACGCGAGCGCCCGCGCCATGGTTGGAGCTATACGCTGATTCAACCGGAAACGCAGTCTCCCAAATGCAACACTCGCGGGAGAAGTACCGAGAAGGCAAGTTGCTGATTTGTTTGCTGTTTTTCTAAATCTTGCTGCCGGGCGTCGGCCTGCGCCGAGATCGACTGCCGCTCCGACGGCACTGGCCGCTTCTACGGATGGTTGTGGCGAACAAAACTGGAACGATGCCGGATCCGGTGCTATATCCCGATATCCGTGGATAACCGCGCGACGGCAAAGGCGACGAGCCGGCACCGGCGTATAGGGTCATCCACGACGCCTGCGACGTAAGTGGCGAAGGTTGAGAGTGGCGGCCGAATGTCCGGACGCCCGGTTTTTGAGTGGAGATGATGCGATGGCAGGAAGCGTGAACAAGGTGATCCTGGTGGGAAACCTCGGCAAGGATCCGGAAATCCGGCGGACGCAGGACGGCCGTCCGATCGCAAACCTTTCCATCGCCACCTCGGAAACGTGGCGCGACAAGGGCACCGGCGAGCGCAAGGAAAAGACCGAGTGGCACCGCGTCGTGATCTTCAACGAGGGCCTCTGCAAGGTCGCCGAGCAGTATCTGAAGAAGGGCGCCAAGGTGTACATCGAGGGTCAGTTGCAGACCCGCAAATGGACCGACCAGAGCGGCGTCGAGAAGTACTCGACCGAAGTCGTGCTGCAGGGCTTCAACTCCAACCTCACCATGCTCGACGGGCGTGGCGGTGGGGGCAGCAGCTTCTCCGATGATGGCGGCAGCGATTTCGGCTCGGCCGGACCGGTCAGCTCGGCGCCGCGCCGCGCCGTCGCCGCGGGTGGTGGCAGCAGCCGCAACAGCGACATGGACGACGACATCCCGTTCTGAGCAGCGGTCGCGCTTCCGTCGATTCCGTCAGGCGCCGTTCCGTGAAGATCATTTTCCCGGAACGGTCGCTGCGATCTAGACCTGCAATTTCCTCGTGTGGAATATGAGGATAACCCGGTAACTCTTTGTCAGAACCTCGGTGGTTCGACGTACAGGGATGCGGGTTCCCTGGACTTTGACACAGCCTGATGTAAATGATATTTACATTGGCCTGCGGCATTTGATGCCTGGCCGCGAGCTTCACTCGAGAGCCGCCATCATGAGCCTCGCGCCATTGCTCGACGCCGCGCCTGCGATCCCGCTCCACGCCTTTGCCGCGATGGCCGCCTTCGTGCTCGGCTCCATCCAGCTCGCCGCCCCCAAGGGCACACTGCCACACCGGACCCTGGGCTGGATCTGGGTGATCCTGATGCTGGTGGTCGCCGGAACCTCGTTCTGGATCCATCAGATCCAGCTGGTCGGTCCCTGGAGCCCGATCCACCTGCTGTCGATCTTCTCGCTCGCCATGCTGGTGCTCGGCGTCACGGCTGCGCGGAGCCACGATGTCCGCCGCCACAGGTTCACGATGATCGGCATTTTCTTCGGCGCGCTAGTCATTGCCGGGCTGTTCACCTTCATGCCCGGGCGGATCATGCATGCGGTGGTTTTCGGCCACTGACGGGAGAGGCAAGTAGCGAATGGCGGGTGGCGAATAGGGATTTTTCCATCCGCTGTTCGCCATTCGCCACGCACTTCCCGACCAAGCCGCCGGAACCTCGGCGCTCCACCCGTAAGTGCATGAAAAAACGAACGGAAAAACGGCTTGCCGGAGCCGCGCAAGGGTGGTTATCAGGCCCCCGATGGGCTATATGATTCCCCAGCAGAACCGACCGGATTTCCCCTTTGTCCGATAACGACGACCACAAGCCCGGCGAGCCGCCGGGACCCTCAGATATTCGTCCCGTTTCCATTCTCGACGAGATGAAGAAGTCTTACCTCGATTACGCGATGAGCGTGATCGTGTCGCGTGCGTTGCCCGATGCGCGCGACGGGCTCAAGCCGGTGCACCGGCGCATCCTCTATTCGATGCATGAGCAGGGACACACGCCGGACAAGAAATACGTCAAATCCGCCCGCGTCGTCGGCGACGTGATCGGTAAATATCACCCGCATGGCGACCAGTCGATTTACGACGCGATGGTCCGCATGGCGCAGGATTTCTCGCTGCGCGTGCCGCTGATCGACGGCCAGGGCAATTTCGGTTCGGTCGACGGCGATCCACCGGCGGCCTATCGATATACCGAAGCGCGGCTGACCAAGGCGGCGCTGGCCGTGCTGGCTGACATCGACATGGAGACCGTCGATTTCCAGCCGAACTACGACAACTCCGAGAAAGAGCCGTCGGTTCTGCCGGCCCGGTTCCCGAACCTTCTGGTCAATGGCGCCGGCGGCATCGCCGTCGGCATGGCGACCAACATCCCGCCGCACAATCTCGGCGAGGTGGTCGATGCCTGCGTGGCGCTGATCGACAATCCGGCGCTCACGATCGACGAGCTGATCGACATCATTCCCGGACCGGACTTCCCGACCGGCGGCGTCATCCTCGGCCGCCAGGGCATTCGCAGCGCCTACCATCTCGGCCGCGGCTCGATCGTGATGCGCGGCAAGGTGACCATCGACACCATCCGCAAGGACCGTGAAGCGATCATCATCACCGAGATTCCCTATCAGGTGAACAAGGCGACGATGGTCGAGCGTATCGCCGATCTCGTCAAAGAGAAGAAGATCGAGGGCATCGGCGACCTGCGCGACGAGTCCGATCGCGACGGCTATCGCGTCGTCATCGAGCTGAAGCGCGAAGCGGTGCCCGACGTGGTGCTGAACCAGTTGTACCGGTTCACGCCGCTGCAGACCAATTTCCCGGCCAACATGCTGGCGCTGGATTCCGGCCGTCCGCAGACGATGAATCTGAAGGACCTGCTCACCATCTTCGTCGCGTTCCGCGAGCAGGTGGTGACCCGGCGGACCAAGTTCCTGCTCGGCAAGGCGCGCGACCGCGCCCACATCCTGGTCGGCCTTGCGATCGCGGTCGCCAACATCGATGAGATCATCCGCGTCATCCGGACCTCGCCAGATCCGAACACCGCGCGCGAGGCCCTGATGTCGCGCGACTGGCCGGCACGCGACGTCGAGGCGATGATCACGCTGATCGACGATCCCCGGCATCGCATCAACGAAGACGGCACGCTGCGGCTGTCGATGGAGCAGGCCAGGGCCATCCTCGATCTTCGCCTGCAGCGCTTGACCGCGCTGGGCCGCGACGAGATTTCCGAAGAGCTCGACAAGCTGGCGGCCGAGATCGCCGACTATCTCGATATCCTGCGCTCGCGCGCCCGCGTGCAGGGCATCGTCAAGACCGAACTGGCCGAGGTGAAGCAGCAGTTCGCCACCCCGCGCAAGACCGTAATCATCGAGCAGGAAGGCGAGGTCGAGGACGAGGACCTGATCCAGCGCGAGGACATGGTCGTCACCGTGTCGCATGCGGGTTACGTCAAGCGCGTGCCGCTGTCGACCTACCGAGCGCAGCGCCGCGGCGGCAAGGGCCGCGCCGGGATGCAGACCCGCGACGAGGATTTCGTCTCGCGCCTGTTCGTGGCGTCCACGCACACGCCGGTGCTGTTCTTCTCGTCGCGCGGCCAGGTCTACAAGGAGAAGGTCTGGCGGCTGCCGATGGCCGCGCCGAACGCGCGCGGCAAGGCGCTGATCAACATCCTGCCGCTGGAGCAGGGCGAACGCATCACGACGATCATGCCGCTGCCGGAGGATGAATCCTCCTGGGCCAATCTCGACGTGATGTTCGCGACCACCAGTGGCACCGTTCGCCGCAACAAGCTGTCCGACTTCGTCGACGTGCGCCGCTCCGGCATCATCGCCATGAAGCTCGGGGAAGGCGAGGCGATCGTCGACGTCCAGATCTGCACCGAGCATGACGACGTGCTGCTGACCGCCGCTGGCGGCCAGTGCATCCGTTTCCCGGTCACCGATGTGCGCGTCTTCACCGGCCGCACCTCGATGGGCGTGCGCGGCATTGCGCTGCCCGAGGCCGACAAGCTGATCTCGCTGGCGATCCTGCGCCATGTCGAGACCACCTCGGACGAGCGCTCGGCCTATTTGAAGATGCGCCGCGCGGTGGCCGGCGAGGCTGCGACCGAGGAGCCGGTCGAGGCCGAGGGCGAGGAAACCGCGAATGCGATCCAGCTGTCGCAGGAGCGCTATGCCGAACTGTCGGCGGCCGAGCAGGTGGTGCTGACCGTCTCCGTCAACGGCTATGGCAAGCGGACCTCGTCCTACGAGTACCGCACCACCGGCCGCGGCGGCAAAGGCATCGTCGCGATGAGCGTCAACAACCGCAATGGCAACCTGGTGGCGTCGTTCCCGGTCGAGGACGCCGACCAGATCATGCTGGTCACCGACAAGGGTCAGCTGATCCGCTGCCCGGTGGCCGATATCCGCGTCGCCGGCCGCTCGACCCAGGGCGTGATCGTGTTCGACACCGCCGAGGACGAGCACGTGGTCTCGGTCGAGCACATTCCTGAAGAGGAAAACGGCGAGAACGGCAACGGCGGCTAGCGCCGCCGTTTCGGAGAACCCCCAGCCCGAATGCAGCCAACGGGCGCGCAACAGGCGCGCCCGTTGACAGGCTCCGCGAAATCCGGCGGGCCTGCCGTACGCCCCTAGCCCAAGGGCAACGCCCTATGCTTTGATGCGGTCCGGCGGATCTACCGATTTCGGGAGGCCGTTGTGACCGATCATCGCGTTGAGCGACGGCTTGCAGCTATCCTGGCGGCTGACGTGGCCGGATATAGTCGGCTGACCGGCCTGGACGAGGAAGGGACACACGTCCGGCTGAGGGAGTGTCTGCGTGGACTCGCTGATCCCAAGATCAGCGAACACCGTGGCAAGGTCGTCAAGCACACGGGCGACGGCATGCTCGCCGAGTTCGGCAGTGTCGTGGATGCGGTGCGTTGCGCGATTGAGGTCCAGCGCGCAATGGCCGAGCGAAATGCCACGGTGCCGCAACTCAAGCGGATCGAATTCCGCATTGGCATCCACGTCGGCGACATCATCGTCGATGAAAACGATATCTTTGGAGACGGCGTCAATATCGCCGCCCGCCTTGAAGGGATCGCGGAGCCCGGCGGGATCTGCATCTCGGACGATGCGCAACGTCAAATCCGCGGCAAGGTCGATGCCGTGTTCGCGGACATGGGCTCGCAGAACCTGAAGAACATTGCTGAGCCGATGCGCGCGTGGCGATTGAGGGTAAATGCGGGCCATCCTGCGGGGGCGCCGATCGAGCCGCCGGTCGACAGCGTGCAAGCTCTGGCGCTCCCTGACAAGCCGTCGATCGCCGTGCTGCCGTTCGAGAATATGAGCGGCGACCCCGAGCAGGAATACTTCGCGGACGGAATGGTCGAGGAAATCATCACGGCGCTGTCGCGCTTCAAATGGCTGTTCGTGATCGCCCGAAATTCGAGTTTTACCTTCAAGGGCCGGGCCGTCGATATCAAGGAGGTCGGCCGCAGGCTCGGCGTCCGCTATGTCCTTGAGGGGTCTGTGCGCAAGGCCGCGGGGAAGGTTCGCATCACCGGGCAGTTGATCGATGCGGTGACCGGAACGCACATCTGGGCAGACAGGTTCGAGCGTGACCTGACGGACATATTCGCTCTGCAGGACGAGGTGACCGTCGCCGTGGTTTCGGCCATTCAACCAAAATTGCTGCAGATCGAAATCGGCCTGTCGGCACGTCGACCAGAGAACCTCACCGCCTATGATTTCTATCTCCGCGCCATGCAGCAGCATTACCTGATGACCGCCGACGGGTTGGCCGAGGCGATCAGGCTGGCGCATCGCGCTTTGGAGCTTGACCCCCGGTTCGGCTTTGTCGCCGCTCTGGCAGGTCTCGCGCACATGCAGAACATCCTTTGGGGGCATGCCGTCGATCCTCAATTTGACCGCAAGGAAGCGGTTCGGCTGCTTCGCCTGGCATTGAGCATCGACGATGGTGATGCGGAAACATTAGCCTGGGTTTCCCTCACCTCGGCGTACATGGTCGGCGATTGTGAGAGTGAGATCGAATTGGCCGACCGGGCGGTCGCTCTCAATCCGAATTCATATCGCGCATGGACCGCCAGAGGCAGCGTCTACCGAGTTGCCGGGCTTCCGGATGAAGCGGTCCGGAGTTTTGAACGCGCCATCCGCCTGAGCCCGTTAGACCCGCGGCTACCCATCACGTTTGTTGGGATGGGGATGGCCTTCATCGAGCTTCGCCGCTTTGACGAGGCCATTGCCGCAGCGAATAAATGCCGGCGCCAGAATGCCTCCTATTCGCTGGCCTACCGTTGTCTCGCGTCCGCGTTCGCTCATCTCGGACGCGACGCGGAGGCGCGCGAGGCGGCGGCGCTCCTGCTTCAGCTCGATCCCGCCTTTACAATATCCGCAATGATCGCCAGGGGCGGGTACCCAAACGCGCAGCTGTTGATCGAGGGGCTTCGGAAGGCGGCATTGCCCGAATGAATTGTGCCCGCGGGCGCCGACGAGGCGGCCATCGGGAGCACCGCGGGCTCTGACAGGCCCTTAGCCCGATGCGGTTGTGGGGGCGCGGCCTAGGCGGCGCTTTCCAGTTCGCGCGTGAGCGCGGGAAGGGCATCGATCCGGCCGATCTGCGCGAACCAGCACCAGAGCTCGAGCGTCGAGGCCAGCCGGTAGAGCGCGATCGTGGCCTCCCAGTCCGGCCGGTCGCTTGTGCCGTGGCCCGCGAGCAATCCGTCGCGCTTCGGCGCGTCCTTCGGCGTGAAGTAATAGAGCGCCTTGGCGATGTCCATCAGCGGATCGCCGGCGGTGGCATTCTCGAAATCGACGATGCCGGTGAGACGCGGCTGCCCCTCCGGTGTCACCAGCACGTTGCCGGCGTGGAAGTCATAGTGACAGAGGCGGGGCGTGTCGGCTGCGTCGAGCAGGACGCTGCGCGCCAGGATGCTGGACCGCAGCCGCGCGGCCAGCGCTTCGTCCCCGCCACGCGTGCAAAACTCGGTCAGCTTCCGCTCGAACTGCGCGGACATGTAGGCGCGGTTGGTCGGGTGCGACGTCCAGACGCCCTGCGGACCGATATAGCCGAAGCTGTCGAGCGTGATGCCATTGATATGGCGGAGCGCCGTGCCCATGGCGGCGTGGATCGAAAACAGTTCCTGATCCGTCAGTGCCGCCTCGCGGTTGCCGAGCACGACGCCGTCGAGCTTGCTCATCAGCACAAAATTGAAGTCGATCAGCGCGCGGCTGTCATCGGCTACGAGGATGCGGGGAATGGCAATGCCGGCGTCGCGCAGAAGACCGAGGACATAGACCTCCTTCGCCATCTTCCATTGCAGCTGGGCGGGGTAGACCTTGAGGATGCAGCTTGGCGCGTCCGCCCGCGTGATCTCGAGGATCGTGCTGATCTCGCCGCCGCGTAGCTCGGTCACGTTGCGCACCGTTGCGCGCGGATCGACGCGGCTGATGATCGCCTGCGCCTGGTCGACTGAAATCGCCAGGCGCGGCTTCAACTGAAGTGGCGGATCATCTGACATTTTACAAATGCCGTAGCCTGGATGCAGCGAACCAAATCCGGTGGCTTGCGGTGCGGTTTCGATTGTCCCGGATTGCGCTTCGCTTCATCCGGGCTACGCAGGCGACGAGATTAAATCTCGATCTCCGTCCCGAACTCCACGACCTGTCCGGTCGGCACGCCGAAGAACGCCGCCGACCGCTCGGCGTTGCGCTGCAGGAACGCGAACAGCGATTCCCGCCACACCCACATGCCCGGAATGTCTTCCCGCGGGATGATGGTCTCGCGGCCGATGTAGTAGGTCACATCGGTCAGACGAAGACCGGGCAGTTTGCCTTGGCGGCAGGCGAGCTTCAGCCCTTCGTAAACGGTCGGATATTGCATGAAGCCGTAACGCAGGATGACCCGGATGATGCCCGGGGTGACGTCGTGAACCACAACGCGATCCTCGTCCGAGATGCGCGGGGATTCCTCGATCTGGACGGTGACCAGCAGCACGCGCTGGTGCAGCACGTGGTTGTGCTTGACGAACTGGGTCAAGGCGAGCGGCACGCCGTTAGGGGCGGAGGCGAGGAATATGGCGGTGCCCGGCAGCCGGCTGTGGCACTTGTTGACCGCGGTCTCGATCAGATCTTCTTCCGGCTGACGCAGCTTGCTGCGCGCCGTCTCGACCAGTTTCACGCCGCCGCGCCAGGTCAGCATCAGGAACGCAACGGCGGCCGCAAGCAGCAGTGGGAACCAGCCGCCTTCGAACAGCTTGGTCGAGTTCGCCGCAAAGAAGATCGCGTCGATGATGAAGAAAAAGCCGTTCACGGCGATCACGATGATCGGCGAATAGCCCCACTGGATCGCGACCAGCGCTGCAAGCAGCGTGGTGATCGCCATCAACAGCGACACTGCGATGCCGTAGGCGCCGGCGAGCGCGTCCGAGGTGCCGAAGGCGAGCACCGCGCCGAGTGTCCCCGCGGCGAGCAGCCAGTTCACCAGCGGCACGTAGATCTGCCCGATCGCATCGCTCGTGGTGTGCTCGATGTGCATGCGCGGCAGGAAGCCGAGCTGGATCGATTGCTGGGTCAGCGAGAACACACCCGAGATGATGGCCTGCGAGGCGATCACGGTGGCGATCGTCGCGAGCAGCACGAGCGGGTAATGCGACCAGTCCGGCGACAGCTGGAAGAACGGGTTTTCGATCGCGGTCGGGTCGGTGATCAAGAGCGCGGCCTGGCCGAAATAGTTCAGCACCAGAGCGGGCAGGCAGACGGCGAACCAGGCGAGCCGGATCGGAAAGCGGCCGAAATGCCCCATGTCGGCATACATCGCCTCACCGCCGGTCACCGCGAGGAAGGCGGCGCCAAGGATGGCGAAGCTGACGTGGAAATCCTGATGGATCAGGAAATCGAATGCATAGAGTGGGCTTAGCGCAACCAGCACGCCGGGCGCCTTGACGATGCCGTGAATGCCGAGGGCTGCCAGCACGGCGAACCAGAACAGCATCACCGGACCGAAGATCCTCCCGATGAAGCCGGTGCCCCGCTTCTGCATCATAAACAGGCCGATCAGGATGACGACGGTGATCGGCACCACCGCAGGGGTCAGCGAGGGCGCGTCGACCTTGAGGCCCTCGATCGCCGACAGCACCGAAATGGCCGGCGTGATGGCGCCGTCGCCGTAGAGCAGGGCGGCGCCGATCAGGCCGACCACCAGAAGATGGCCGCGCCAGGTGCCGGGCGCCGCGTTGCGCGCCGAGAGCAGCGCCAAGAGCGCGACGATGCCGCCTTCGCCGCGGTTGTCGGCGCGCAGGATCAGCATCGCGTATTTGATCGAGATGATGAGGATCAGCGCCCACAGGATCAGCGAGACCACGCCGAGCACCGCGCTCTCGGTGAGCGGACCGCCATGGGTGGCGGCCTTGGCGGCTTCCTTCAGGGCATAGAGGGGGCTGGTGCCGATGTCGCCATAGACGACGCCGAGGGCACCGAGCGTGACGGCAACCGGGATCGGACTGGACGGGGGGTGGCCAGAAGAAACGATGGCGGGCGTACTCGTCACGGCAATCCCCCGATGGCTGCGCCCGCCGGATCATCCGGCCGGGCGCCTTAGACGATAGTCTGCGACGGGACGTCGCAAATTACCATTGGGTTTTGTGTGACGGCCTGACCTTACGCCAGGCTGACGACCGACTTCGCTTGAATACGCGCTACGGGGTACGGTCGGCGGTGACCAGGCGGGCTTCGCGAACCACTGTCTTGTTGCCGGCGCTGCGCAGGCACGCGGCCTCGAAATTCGGCCAGGCCTGCTGCGAGCAGTCCTTGCCGACCGGGTGGACGTCGAGACGGTCGCTCTTGGCCAGCGGCTGCGGGGTGGAGGCTTCGACCTGCGGCGCAAAGCCCGGCAGCACGGTGAGCGCGGCGGCAATGAACGCGGCAACAGCGATGGCGGAAAGTGCCTTGATCATGACGGTCCCCAGTTGATCGGGCCGCCCGGGCCCGTCGTTTCGTTGTCCAATGTCTACCGGCCGCAAGTTTCCTGGTGTCTTCGCCACCGCGGGAAATGGTTTCGTCGCGGGCCGGTTTTGTTTCGTCCGCCAACGGCCGACGAAACATTCACCCCCGTAGACGCTGGCATCCCAGGACTCGTTCACTGGACGACTGGAAAATTTGTTTCGAGCAAGCAATGGAACCCGGGCGGCTTGCCGGGGAGAGCCGGGCGGGTTAGGAGGGACCATGTCCCGTATCGCGATCTATCCCGGCTCCTTCGATCCCGTCACCAACGGCCATCTGGACGTGGTGAAACAGGCCGTCTTCCTCTGCGACCGCCTGATCGTCGCTATTGGCGTCCATCCCGGCAAGAAGCCGCTGTTTTCCACCGAGGAACGGCTGGCCATGGTCCATGAGGTGTTCGGCCCCATCGCCCAGCAGGCAGGCTGCGCCTTCGAGAGCGCGACCTATGACAATCTCACGGTCGCGGCGGCCCGCGCGGCCAAGGCCACGCTGATGATTCGCGGCCTGCGCGACGGCACCGATCTCGACTACGAGATGCAGCTTGCCGGTATGAACGATGCGATGGCGCCCGAGGTGCATACCGTGTTCGTTCCGGCGTCGGTTGCGGTCCGCCCGATCACCGCCACACTGGTGCGCCAAATCGCCCAGATGGGCGGCGACTTCTCTTCATTCGTGCCGTCATCAGTCGCAGCTAGCCTGAAGGCCAAGTTCGCCGGCTGATCCCGGCGGCCTGCCACACCCCAACGTTAAAGCTCCGGAGTTGCCATGATCCGCATCCTTGCATTCGTTGCCGCGCTGCTCTGCGTCGTGCCCGCGGTCGCGCAGCCGCTGCCGGCCAATCTCGACAAGGCCGATGCGATCGTGATCGACACCACCAAGGGCCGCATCGTCATCAAGCTGCGCACCGACATCGCGCCCAAGCATGCCGAGCGCATCAAGCAGCTGGCGCGTGAGGGCTTCTACAACAACGTGCCGTTCCATCGCGTGATGGACGGCTTCATGGCGCAGACCGGCGACGGCCAGAACTTCAACGGCACCGGCGGCTCGAAATATCCGAACCTGAAGCAGGAATTCTCCCAGGTCCCGTTCAAGCGCGGCATCGTCGGCATGGCCCGGCGCGGCGACAGCGTCGACAGCGCCAATTCGCAGTTCTTCATCATGTTCGCCGACGGACCGAGCCTGAACGGCCAGTACACAGTGATCGGCGAGGTGGTGCAGGGCATGGACGTGGTCGACAAGCTGAAGAAGGCGTCTGCGGGCTCTCCTGGCGGAGCCGTCACCGATCCCGACAAGATGGTGAAGGTGCAGGTCGCATCCGACATCAAGTGATCCGCATGGCGGCGCGCTGCAAACCACTCGCCTGGTTCGCCGCGCCGCTGGTTTGCCTGACGCTGGCCGTACCGGTGCAGGCCGAGCCGGAGCAACTCAATACGATCAAGGACGTTGTTCTTGCCATCCACCGCTGCTGGCGGCCGCCGCCGGCAGACAACGCCGGCCCGATCGACATCACCGTCATTGTCAGCTTCAACCGCGAGGGCGCGATCCTCGGGCATCCCAGGATCAGCTATGAATCGCAGGAGGCGACCGACAACGACCGGATTGCATACCGGATCGCGGTGATGGAGACGTTGCAACGCTGCACGCCGTTGCCATTTACCGAGAGCCTGGGCGGCGCAGTCGCCGGCCGCCCATTCGCGATCCCGTTCAGGAATAAGAAGTATCCACCCCGAAGCCAGGAGAAGCGAGCATGGCTGCTACCGAAAATACTCTGATCCTCGAAACCACGCAGGGCCCGGTCACGATCGAGATGCGCCCGGATCTCGCGCCCGGCCACGTCGCGCGGATCAAGGAGCTGGTGCGCGAGGGCTTCTATGACGGCATCGTGTTCCACCGCGTGATCGACGGCTTCATGGCGCAGACCGGCTGCCCGCAGGGCACCGGCATGGGCGGCTCCGGCAAGAAGCTGAAGGCCGAATTCAACAAGGAGCCGCATGTCCGCGGCACCGCCTCGATGGCCCGCGCCGCCAATCCGGATTCCGGCGACAGCCAGTTCTTCATCTGCTTCGACGACGCCTCGTTCCTCAACGGCCAGTACACCGTCTGGGGCAAGGTCACCGAGGGCATGGAGAACGTCGACAAGATCAAGCGCGGCGAGCCGGTGAAGGATCCGGACAAGATCGTCAAGGCGCGCATGGCTGCCGACGCGGCCTGAAATGCCGATCGTCATGCCCGGGCTTGACCCGGGCATCCATCGATC
This sequence comes from Bradyrhizobium sp. BRP56, assembly GCF_020194035.1. Classification (NCBI taxonomy): domain Bacteria; kingdom Pseudomonadati; phylum Pseudomonadota; class Alphaproteobacteria; order Hyphomicrobiales; family Nitrobacteraceae; genus Bradyrhizobium; species Bradyrhizobium sp. BRP56. The sequence goes on along the minus strand of NZ_JADYVV010000030.1, from coordinate 77,995 downwards.
CTTGGAAACTTATTCGTAGATGATGGATTGCCGGGTCAAGCCCGGCAATGACAGCTTGGTGATGCGCACCGATCTCTTCGACTTCGAACTGCCCCCCGAAAGCATCGCGCTTCGCCCCGCGAGCCCGCGCGATGCCGCGCGGATGCTGGTGGTGCATTCGGACGGCGTGCTGCGCGACGCCGCGATCGCCGACCTGCCGCGGTGGCTGGAGCCGGGCGATCAGGTCGTCGTCAACGACACCAAGGTGATCGCGGCGCAACTCAAGGGCCGCCGCATCGGACGCGACACCGAGCCGAAGATCGAGGCGACCTTGATCAAGCGGCTTGACGGCTCGCGCTGGCAGGCGCTGGTGAAGCCGGCGAAGAAGCTCAGCCCGGGCGACACCATCCGCTTCGGCAATGAGGGCAGGGTCTGCCTGCTCGGCAATCTCGATGCAGAGGTCGAGGCCAAGGGGCTGGAGGGCGAGGTGACGCTGTCATTCTCGTTCCATGGTCCGGTGCTCGACCAGGCGATCGCCGATGTCGGCGCCACGCCGCTGCCACCCTACATCGCCTCCAAACGCACGCCTGACGAGAAGGACGTCAGCGACTACCAGACCATGTTCGCCGCCAATGAGGGCGCGGTCGCAGCGCCCACGGCGGGGCTGCATTTCACGCCGGCCCTGGAGGCCGCGCTGAAGAGCCGCGGTGTCGAGCTGCACCGCCTGACGCTGCATGTCGGGGCAGGGACCTTCCTGCCGGTGAAGACCGAGGAGACCTCTGAGCACAAGATGCATGCCGAGTGGGGCTGCATCACCGCCGAGACCGCTTCCGCCTTGAATGCCGCGCGCGCAAAAGGCGGCCGGATCGTCGCGATCGGCACCACGTCGCTGCGCCTGTTGGAAAGCGCCGCCAATGCCGACGGCACCATCGAGTCGTTTGCGGCGGAAACCTCGATCTTCATCACGCCGGGCTACCGCTTCCGCGCGGTCGATATCTTGCTGACCAACTTCCATCTGCCGCGCTCGACGCTGTTCATGCTGGTCTCGGCCTTCTCCGGCCTCGAGACGATGCAACGCGCCTACGCCCACGCGATCAGGGACGGCTACCGGTTCTATTCGTACGGCGATGCGTGTTTGCTGTTTCGCGCGCGAGGCTAGCTCCGCAAGCACGGCTGCTTCATCGTCACCCCCGCGCAAAGGCTTCGCCTTTGTCGCTGAGGCGGCCGCTTCTCTTCAGCGGCCCTCGAAGGGCGACGGCCCGACTGGGGCCGATGCATCCTTCGAGACGCCCGCCGCGCGGGCTCCTCCAGCGACAATGGCTGCGCCATTGCGCGGGGATGACGGTTCTTGCATTCACGCCATCGCGCGTTCGGGCAGCAGCTCGGCGATCTGCACCGCGTTGAGGGCGGCGCCCTTGAGCAGCTGATCGGCCGCGACGAACATCGAGATCGAGTGGCCGCTGGGATCGCTGAGATCCTTGCGGATGCGGCCGACCAGCACGTCGTCCTGGCCGGAGGCATCGATCGGCATCGGGAAGTAGTTCTTGGCGCGATCGTCGACGACCTTGACGCCCGGCGCCTGCGCCATCATCGCGCGCACCTGGTCCTCGGTGATCGGCTTCTCGCATTCGAAGGTGATCGCCTCGCAATGCGCGCGCAGCACCGGCACCCGCACACAGGTAACGCCGACCGCGATCTTCTCGTCCTCGAAGATCTTGTGGGTCTCCTTGATGACCTTGGTCTCCTCGTCGTTGTAGCCGGTCTCCGGATCGATCGCCGTGTTGTGGTTGAACAAGTTGAAGGCGTAGGGGTGCGGCATCACCTTCGGGGTGTAGACCTGTCCGTTGAGATTGGCGCGGGTGGACTCGACGAGCTCCTCCATCGCAGCTGCGCCGGCGCCGCTCGCGGCCTGGTAGGTCGAGATGATCACGCGCTTGATGCGGTTCTTCTGGTGGATCGGCCACAGCGGCACCAGCGCGGTGATGGCGGCGCAGTTCGGGTTGGCGATGATGCCCTTGTGGTCGCGGATGCGGTTGGCGTTGATCTCGGGGATCACCAGCGGCACGTTCGGATCCATCCGGAACGCCGAGGAATTGTCGACCACGACGGCGCCGGACTTCACCGCAAGCGGCGCGAACTTCCTGGAGATGCCGCTGCCGGCCGAGAACAGCGCGATGTCGACGCCCTCGAAGGCGCGCTCGGTCAGTTCCTCGATCACGACCGGCTTGCCGCGGAAGCTGACGGTCTTGCCGGCCGAGCGGGCGCTCGCCAGCGCCTTCAGCTTGCCGACGCGGAAGCCGCGCTTGTCCATGGTGGCGATGAATTCGGCGCCGACGGCACCGGTGACGCCGACAATCGCGACGACGGGATCGTTACTCACTTTGTCCTCCATTCGAGTTGTATTTCAGGCAACAAAAAAGCCCCGGACCTTCATCAGGCGGGGCTTCGGGTAGAGATGATGCGGTTCGACCGACTACGCGCGCACGCCTCCCGAGGCCCCGGAGGGCTTGGTGGTTTTGCTGGTGCGTTTGGTCGCGGTGATCATGGAGCGGACTTATGCGGGACAGATCGGCGTCCGTCAACGGCTTTTGGGCGAAAACTTGGCGAGAGAAAACTTGGCGAGTGCCGAGCCGGCCTCATCGCCTGCGCGCGCCCGGCGGTTCGAGGATCACCTCTTTCAGGTCGCTGCCGGCCAGCACGACGATGACGAAATTGAGCTTGCCGCGTTCGCGCATCAGGCCGCCGCTGATCGCCTTGCCGGAGGTCGTGTGCTCGGCCACCCGCACCGCGTCGGCAAGCCGATGCCGGAGCGCCCTCAGCACGACGAGGTTGTCACGGTCTTCGGCGCCGAGCGACTTCAGCGGCGCGGCGGCTTCGCCACCCACCACTTCGCCGGTCGCCGCGTCGATGGCGTGCCGCCAGATCCGATCCTGCTGCATGGTCTTGACCCGGTAGACCGCGGGCTCCGATGCGCCGTCAAAGCTGATGTCGGCGGTGATCGAACCGGAATGCAGCGCCTCCGCAATCGCCATCGCCTTGCGCAGCGAGATCTGGGCCGCCTGGAAGCTGTCGAGCTCGCGGCGAACCGTGTGCGCGTCGAGCGCGGTGTCGTTATCCTGCGGTGTAAGCGCTGCGGCCGTTGAGCTCGTGATCGCGTGCGCCGGCGTCGCGAAGGGCAAGGCAATGAGCGCGGTTGCCAGCAGCCGCGTGCCGAATGCCCAATGCCGCAGTGCGTGTAATCGTCCCGTCGTCATGGTCGCATCCGTCGCGTCGAACCGCCGCCCGGGCAGAGAAAGTGCGGCCGACCTTTGTTAGTCAGAGGTCGGCCGCCGAACGTTCAGACGGAGCGATGGCGGCAGCTCCGTCGTGACGATCGAAGTGACAAGGCGACCCGAAACCGTTGGGGGCTGAACTTGGGTTTCGCGTCTCATTGCAACTAAACAATACGGTTTCGTTCTGTTTCCTTCAAGGCTCATCACGACAACGTGTGAGGCGATGCAACGATCCTAAAACTGTCAGCGAGTGGGGCGGCGGCGCGCCTTCGTCGCTTCCTTGATCGCCTCTTTGGCCGCATCGCGAAGCCGATCCTGCGGCCCGACGGCGCCGGCGAGAAACAGCCGGATCGAGACTTCCATCCGGGTCTCGGCGGTCTTCATGTCGATCGGAATTCCGAATGTTGCCATCCGGTGGGTGTGGCCGACCACCATGTTGAGGAATGTCTCGGCCGCGATCGTGGTGTCCTCGAGGTCGAGCGCGCCTTTGTCGACCAGATGGTCGAAGAAACCCGCCGTGGTGGACACCGCCTTCGACCAGCCCTCGTCAACAGCAAGCTTGGCGACCTCGGGGAAATTGATCGCCTGCGCGGTCAGGATCCGGCTGAAGGCGATGGAGTCGGCGCTGCAATTCAGCACCAATAGCTGGCGTCCGAGCTCGGTCAGCCGTTCCTCGACCGAACCGTCGCAGTTGCCGCCGGCCTGCGCTTCGGCCGCCGCGGCGGCGAGCGGGGCAAGCCAGCGGGCGATCTCGCGGCGGAGCACCGCGGCGAACAGGCCCCGCTTGTCGCCATACTGACCATAGACCGTGGGCTTGCTGACGCGGGCGGCCTCGGCCACCGCGTCGATCGATGTCGCATCGAAGCCGCGCTCGAGGAACAGGCGGGTGGCGACCTCGATCAGCCGCTGGTCGCGCTCGATCGCAGCGTCCCGCGTCGGCCGGCCGCCGCGTGACTTGATCACGCCGCGCTTGGCCACCTTGGCCTTGGTTGCCGTCAATCCCATTTGCCCATTCATCTCGTTGTGCATCGGACGGGTCTGTCCGGTCTATAACCCGCGCCGTGCGGATTCGTCCATTCGGCGGTACCGGGAGCAGGCCGCTTACGGCGGCGTCACGGTCCAGGCCTGCCCGGTGGCGGCCTTGTCGTATCCGTACTGGTACAGCGCGCGCATATAGGCGGTGTCGAAGCCCTGCGTTTCCGGTGCCGGATAGTCGCGCTCGATGTAGGACAGATGGAAACCCAGCCGGTTGCGCCGGGCGAAGTCATAAGTCGAGAGGATGACCGAGCGCGTCTGCGCCTGCGTGATCGCGGAAATGCTGCGGGAGGCGACGTCGATCGTCGAGTTCGACACCAGCTCGAAGTTGCCCTCGAGCTTCTTGTTGACGAGGATGTAGATGTTCATGCGGCTGTTGGCGGGCCAGCCGCGCTCGCGGAACAGCAGCGCGTCCGGCAATGTCAGCACCGGCGCGGTCACGCCGCCGTCGACATGCATCTCCTGGAAGCGGCGGCCCTGGCCCTCGGCGTCGATCATGATCGGCGGAAACACCAGCGGGATGCTGGCGGAGGCGGCCATCACGTCGCGAAACAGCTGCAGCGCCTCGGGCGTTTCGACAGCGGCGATCCGTCCCATGTCCCAGATCACCGTGCGCTGGGTGTCGAGATCGGTGGTGACGATCAGGAGCTTTCGGCCCTTGGCGTTTTCGCGCGCCACCTCGCTCAGGATCTCCGGACCGACGTAACGCGCCACCAGTTCGCGCAGCCGCTTGTTGCCGAACAGCCCGGAGCCGAACAGCACCCGCATCAGGCTCGGATCCTGCAGCAGGCTTTCCGCGATGCCCGAGGTGTAGACCTCCTTCAGCGTGTCGTCGTAGCGCGGGCCAACGAAGGCAAAGGGCGCAATCAGGCCGCCGGTGCTGACGCCGGAGACGACCGAAAAGGCCGGGCGGTTGCCGGCCGCGGTCCAGCCGTTGAGGACGCCCACGCCATAGGCGCCGTCGGCACCGCCGCCGGAGAGGGCGAGGTAGCTCGTGATCGGGGCGACGCTGCGCTTCTCGAGCTTGAATTTTGACGCCGGCTCGTCGGCATAGCGGCGCAGCCCATCAGATCGAGCACCCGCGAATTGACGGCGTCGGCGGCCGTGTAGGGCATCCGCGGCAGCGAGCTGCAGGCCGAAAGCGCCAAGGCGAGGCCGCACAGCAGGACCGCTTGCCGGATCGCGCGGGCAGCCGTCATCCAAGGGCCGGCGCCGGCGGGCCGGGCGCTAGGGGGTAAGACCATCTCTGCCAGTCACGTTCGCGGATCGACGTCGCTGCGGGAAGCCGGTTGCCATATTGTCGTCATAAAACGACACTGTTTCGTTTTGTTTAACGAGGCTGATGATGCAAGGCAAGTGTCCAGCCGGTTGTCCGTGTTCACGAAGTCGCGCGAGGGCCGCTATCCGACGGGTTGATCGGGCACCGGCGACACGCAATAAGCAGCCGCATGAATCTTCCCAACCATTTCGAACTGCTGGCAACCGACGGCGCCGCCCGCACCGGGCGCCTGACCACGCCGCACGGCCTCGTGCGGACGCCCGCCTTCATGCCGGTCGGCACCGCGGGCGCGATGAAGGGCATGCATTGGCGCGAGGTGCGCGATGCCGGCGCCGATATCGTGCTCGGCAACACCTATCACCTGATGCTGCGCCCGGGCGCCGAGCGCATTGCCGGACTTGGCGGCCTGCAGCGCTTCACCGGCTGGCGCGGCCCGATGCTGACGGATTCCGGCGGCTTCCAGGTGATGTCGCTGTCGGAGCTGCGCAAGGTGACCGAGAAGGCCGTGACCTTCCGCTCGCATATCGACGGCACCAAGGTCGAGCTGTCGCCGGAGCGCTCGATCGAGGTGCAGCGGCTGCTCGGCTCCGATATCGCCATGCAGATGGACGAATGCGTCCGGTTGCCGGCGGAGCGCGCCGACATCGAGCGCGCGATGCAGCTGTCGCTGCGCTGGGCCGAACGCTCCAAGCGCGCGTTCGAGGCGGCGCCGGATGGCTACATGCTGTTCGGCATCGTGCAGGGCGGCGACGTCCCGGACCTGCGGCACGCCAGCGCGCGCGGGCTGACCGACATCGGCTTTCACGGTTATGCGATCGGAGGCCTCGCGGTCGGCGAGCCGCAGGCGGTGATGCTGGCGATGATCGAGGAGACCGCGCCGGCGCTCCCGGTCGATCGGCCGCGTTATCTGATGGGCGTCGGCACGCCGGAGGACATCCTCGAGGCGGTGGCGCGCGGCGTCGACATGTTCGACTGTGTGATGCCGACACGGAACGGACGCCACGGCATGGCGTTCACCCGCTTCGGGCAGATCAATTTGCGCAACGCCCGGCACGTCGACGATCCGCGCCCGCTCGATGAAGAGAGCCCGTGGCCGGCGGCGAGCGGCTATTCGCGCGCCTATCTGCATCACCTGGTTCGATCGGGCGAAACACTTGGAGCAATGCTGCTGTCCGAAATCAACGTCGCCTATTACCAGCAGCTGATGCAGGGCATCCGCGATGCGGTGGCGAGCGGCACGTTCGAGGACTTCAGAACGAAAACGCGCGCCGGTTGGGCGCGCGGTGACATCGCTCCAAGATGAGCTGTGTGATCAGTTGCACACGATCGGTTTCACCGCGTGCTTGGTAACGAACCCGTAACCGCAGTTATCGCAGGTCCAGAGATAGCTGATCAGATTGTCGAACAGGTACGCGGAGGCTTCCGCCGCCACCATGGAGTCCGCACACACCGGACAGGTCGGCAAATCGCAGCCGCGCGGATCGGGCCTGGACGCTGTGGTCGACAGAACTTCAGCGAGAGCTGGCATGTGACCTCCTTTGCGTTCTGAGCTGCACCTGACGAAAGTATATAAACCCATTTGTTTGACCTTGTCGCAACACAAATGCGTAGGTTTTAATTATTTGCGCAGGTTCTATTTTGCGATGCAACGAATTCGCGTTGCGGCGGTTTCTCACTTGCGTGCCATGGTGCGCTGCTTCTAATGAGACAAGACCGCATATTCCCAGCACATCTGCTACAGGAGCCGCTTGATGGACGCGCCGTCGACAACGAGTGCAGTGCAACCCGGACGCGGCCGCGTCTTTGACTCCATCGTCGATGCGATCGGCTCTACGCCGATCGTGCGGCTGCGAAGATTGCCGCAGGCGGCTGGCATCAACGCGACGATCCTCGCCAAGCTGGAATACTTCAATCCGGCAGCCAGCGTGAAAGACCGCATCGGCGCGGCGATGATCGTGGCGATGGAGAAGGCCGGCATCATCAACGCCGACACCGTGCTGATCGAGCCGACCTCGGGCAACACCGGGATTGCGCTTGCCTATGTCGCGGCCTCGCGCGGCTATCGGCTCAAGCTCGTCATGCCGGAATCGATGTCGATCGAACGGCGGCGGATGCTGGCCTTTCTCGGCGCGGAGATTGTGCTGACCCCGGCCGCGCAGGGCATGAAGGGCTCGATCGCGACCGCGGAAGAATTGGTGCGCACGACGCCTAACGCTGTCATGCCGCAGCAGTTCAAGAACCTCGCCAATCCCGAGATCCATCGCCGCACCACCGCCGAGGAGATCTGGAACGACACCGGCGGCAACATCGATTACTTCGTCGCCGGCGTTGGCACCGGCGGCACCATCACGGGCGTTGGCCAGGTGCTGAAGCCGCGCAAGCCGTCATTGCGTGTCGTCGCGGTGGAGCCGGAAGAGAGCCCGGTGCTGTCGGGCGGCCAGCACACGCCGCACAAGATCCAGGGCATCGGCGCGGGCTTCATCCCTGACATCCTCGACCGCTCCGTGATCGACGAGATCGTCAAGGTCAATAGCGCGACCGCGATCGAGACCGCGCGCGAGCTGGCGCGCAACGAAGGCATCCCCGGCGGTATCTCGTCGGGTGCCGCGATCGCTGCCGCCTTGCAGATCGGCAAGCGGCCGGAAGCGGCCGGCAAAACCATTCTGGCGATTGTGCCGTCATTCTCGGAGCGCTATCTCTCCACGGTACTGTTTGAAGGAATCTGAGACACAGGAATCCAGCATATGGCCGACCAGCCGAGGCGACCGCGAACCCTGAACGATGCGCGCAGCGAAGCCGAGGCGGCGTTCAAGCGCGCCACCACCAAGGTCGCGGACGCGGTGCCAAAGACCGTCGCTGTCCCCGGCGTCCGCGAGCAGGTCACGCTGCGGATCGATCAGGACGTGCTGGAGTATTTCCAGGAGGGCGGCCCCGGCTGGCAGGATCGCATCAACGCGGCGCTGCGCAAGGCCGCCGGAAAGTAACACGCTTTCGAAACCGGGAGGCCCGGGACGATCCCCGGGCTTTGGCTGGCGGGCGCGGCCACGCTGGCTGCGGCGCGACGCGAGCGTCACCTCGCGCGCGCCGGCTTCCTTACGGTCGGTTTCAGGTTCATGAGGTTGCCGGCCAGGATCATGGCCGCGCCGAGCACCGTGTAAACATCGAGCCTTTCGGCATAGATCAGCCAACCGGCGATCGCCGTCAGCGGCACGCGGACGAAATCCATCGGGATCACGACAGTCGCGTCGGCGTGGAGCAGGGCGCGTGCCATGCAATAGTGCGAGAACGTGCCGCAGAACGCGATCACGGCGAGCCAGCCCCAGGTCGAGAGCGGCGGCCAGGTCCAGACATAGAGCGCAGGCCCGATGCTCGCGAGCGATTGCACCACCAGCATCCAGAACATGATCGTCAGCGTCTGCTCGGTCCGCGTCAGCGACTTGACCACGGCGACCGAGATGCCGAAGCCGACCGCCGCGGCGAGCGCGATCAGCTGGCCCGGATTGATCGCGCCGGCCGCCGGCCGCACGATCACGAACACGCCGACCAGGCCAAGCACGATCGCGACGATCTTCCACCGCGTCATCCGCTCGCCGAGAAAGCTCGCCGCAAGGATCGCGGTCCAGATCGGCATCGTGAACTCGATCGCGACCACCTGGCCGATCGGGATCAATGTCAGCGCATAGAACCAGCCGAGCTGCGCGCAGAAATGGATCAGGTTGCGCGCGATATGGACGTGCACCCGTGCCGTCTTCACGATCGCAAACCCGCCATTCATGTGGATCAGCGGATAGAGCATCGCGAAGCCGAGCACGCCGCGAACGGCCATCAGCTGGAAGACGTTGACCTCGCGCGTCGCCTCGCGGCCGGCCACAGCCACGATCAGCATCAGCGCGAGCCAACCGGACATCCACAGTGCTGCGCGGGTCTTTGAGGGCGTGCGATCCATGACGGGGAACGGCGGAGGAGGGGTGCCCGGTATCGGCGAGCTGCCATGAATTTGCAACGCGCAATTCCGCCTGCGCGGTGATGCGTCACCCACGAGATCTCTGCTAAGCAGCATCGACGACGCTGTCATCCCGGGGCGCACGTGAAACGGGCGAACCTGGGATCTCGAGATTCCGGGTCTGGCTCTGCGAGCCATCCCGGAATGACGAACGCCAAAAAGGAGGATCTGCTCATGCGCGTCTTGCAACCGGCCGAATGGTCGAAACCCCGCGGCTTCTCGCACGGTGTCGCGTTCGACGCGCCCGGCAAGTGGATCGTGCTGGCGGGGCAGACCGGCGGCGACGAGAAGGGCGACTACGCCCCCGAGATGGCCGCCCAGGTCGGCACCGCGTTGAAGCGCATCATCAAGCTGTTGAACGAAGCCAGTGCCGGCCCCGAGCACATCGTCCGCCTGACCTGGTACCTGACCAGCCGCAGCGAATATGAGGCCGCGGGCGCCGGTATCGGCGCGGCGTGGAAGGAGACGCTCGGGCGCAATTTCCCGCCGTCGACGCTGCTTTATATCGGCGGGCTGGTCGATCAGCGCGCCAAGGTCGAGATCGAGGTCACCGCATTCGTGCCTGCGGCATAGCACCGCTGGGGCGTACGCGAGGAATTGCCGCGCAGCCAAACAAAAAGCCCTCGGGGATGACCGGAGGGCTTTCCACGTTGGAGCGCGGATCGATTACTTCGACAGCGTGATGCTGGCGCCGCGGAACTGGCTGTCGGCCCTGATTGTAACGGCCTGCTTGTTGCCGGTGGTGCGCATCGAGATATCGGCGTTGAAGCCGGGAGCGCTGGCAACGACCTGGAAGTTGCCGCCGCCGCCGCGACCCTGCAACGAGCCGCTGACATTGCGGCTGGACTCGCTCCAATTGCCGCTGACCACGCTGCCTTCGGCCTGCACATCGGCCGCCAGGTTGAACTTGTAGGCGTCGCTGGCGCAGGTGAGGCTCATGGTCATCCGGGGCCCGCCGACGTGATACGTCGCCCGGCAGCGGATGCGCTCGCTGGAGCCGTCGTCCAGCGTGACCGAGCCGGCGCCCGACCAGGTGCCCGCCATGCCGGCGAACGGGCCGGACTGGGCATGTCCCGTGGTGCTTGCGAGTGCGGTCACGAAAAACGCGGCGGCTGCAAATGCTGGCCGCCGCGCGATGGCAAAGAAACTTGATAGGCTGGTGATCTTACTGACGGGATGCTTCCCATCGGCCGCTGCAGGGTACGCCAGCTGATGCCCCATTCCACTTCCCCGATCCGGAGTTGCCACTGAGTTGTCCGTTCGCATATGCACCATTGATCGAGACTCGCACAAGTCCCCCGCTGCCGACGGTGCCGGAGATCGCCGCGCCCTGTGCCGAGATCTTTCCTTCAGCGACGGTCACGGTCGAGCTCTGCGACGGTTCGCAGCTGCCGGTCTTGGTGACGACGGTGACGTTCCAAAGCCCGTCATAAGGCTGCTGAGCGGACACGGGAGCAGCGGTGAGGGCGGCAGCCGAAGCGACCGAAGTGACCAAAATCAGGTCGCGAATGCGGATCGAACGCATGAATCAAATCCCTGTAATTTCGTGTGATGACGCGGCTTATCCTGTCACAATGTGTTCAAAATTTGCTGCGTCGCGGGAGCCCCAAATGTTCCTGTGAACCCAAACACATCATGGTGAATTCGGTTCCGGATCAGGAACGGAAAATCCGAGCATGGCTTTTTCGAACGAGGTATTCATATACTCTAGTTCGGGTTAGTGTTTGCTAGGGCTCAGATTCGGCGCCTTGGTCGCAAACTGCTCATCCTGGACCTTGGCCGGCAGCGAGCCGTTGACCTTACCATAGTCGATGACCTGGGCGAGCAGACGCAAACCGAGCGGCGCCAGCGCGCGCTCCCACAGCTCGCGGGCGGTCTCGCCTTTCTTGACGAACACCCAGTCCTGCGCGGCGATGGCGCCGGCGTCCATGCGGTCGGCGAGGTGATAGATGCTGCCGCCGGCGATCGGATCGCCTTCCTTGATGGTCCATTCCACCGCCGCGATGCCGCGGTGGCGCGGCAGCAGCGACGGGTGGTATCCGATGCCGCCGAGCCTGGACGCGGCAAGCGCCTCCCTGCTGACCCGGGCGTGGCTGTGTGCGGTCACGATCAGGTCGGTGTCCGGCGCGATCTCGGCGGCCGTCACCAGCTTGGGATCGGCCTGGACAACGACTTCGATGCCGGCCGCCCTGGCTGCTGCCGCCAGCCGGTCCTCGCCGTCATGGACGACCACCCTGACCAGCGTGACGTGGTGCTCGCGCAGCATGTTCAGGGTCGTCACGCCGAAATGGCGGGAACCGACAAGGGTAATGCGCATGGGGATCTATTCCGTGGGGTTTACTCGGGGATTGCTCAGGCCGCCGCTATGCCGATAGCACACCGCGGCGGCCTGTTTCGCTGTCTTGCCGCTTATCAACAGGACGGCCGGGTGGCAAATATCAGGCCGCCGGCTGCTTGCTGGCCAGAACCTTGTCGATGCGCCGGCCGTCGAGGTCGACGATCTCGAATTCCCAGCCCTGCGCGGCGGTTTTCGCGCCGACATCGGGGATCGCGCCGAATTCATGCAGCAGGAAGCCGGCCGCGGTCTGATAGGGTCGCGGCGATGGCAGCGTGATGCCGAGCAGCTCGCTGAATTCCAGCGCCGGCATCCAGCCCGAGATCAGATAGGAGCCGTCGGCGCGCCGGACGTAGGCAGGCTCGGCCGGGCCTTCCTCGGTGTGGAAGGCGCCGACGATGGCCTCGAGGATGTCGGCGCTGGTGACGACGCCCTGGAAGGTGCCGTACTCGTCGTGGACGAGGCCGATATGCACTCTGGAGTCGCGCAGGATCGCGACCACGTCGCGGGCGTCGACGGTCTCCGGAATGATCGGTGCATCGCGCGTGAGCGCGCGGATGTCAGGCGTCTGGCCCGCGAGGTAGACGTCGAGCACGTCCTTGGCCTGCACGATGCCGAGGGCATGATCGCGGTTGCCGTCGAACACCACGCAGCGCGAGTGACTGCTCTTTTGCAGCGCCGCCAGGATCTCGGCCGCGGGGGCAGCGAGGTCGATCAGGCTGACCTCGTGGCGCGGCGTCATCACTGCGCCGACCGGCAGATCGCCGAGCCGCATCACGCCGGCGATCATCTCCTTTTCGCCGGGCTCGAGCACACCGGCGTTCTCGGCCTCCACCACCAGCGTCTTGATCTCGTCCTCGCTGACGCGGTCCTGTGCATCCTCGCGATGGCCGAGCACCCACAGCAGCACCTTGCCGGAACGGTCGAGCAGCCACACCAGCGGCAGCGACAGCCGCGCCATCATGGTCATGGCCGGAGCGACCTTGACCGCGATCGACTCGGGATCGCGCAATGCGATCTGCTTCGGCACCAGCTCGCCGACGATTAGCGAGGCATAGGTGATCACGCCGACGACGAGGCCGACGCCGACCGCGTCCGCGATACTTGCGGACACGCCGAGCTCAAGCAGCCATTGCGTCAGACGCTGGCCGAGCGTTGCGCCCGAGAAGGCGCCCGACAGCACGCCGATCAGCGTGATGCCGATCTGCACCGTGGAGAGGAACTTGCCGGGATCGGAGGCCAGTGCAAGGGCGCGGCGCGAACCGCTGACGCCGCGTTCGACCAGCGCCGCAAGACGCCCCGGACGCGAGGAGACGATCGCGAGCTCCGACATCGACAACAGACCGTTGACGACGATCAAGACCGCCACGATCGCAAGTTCCAGATATAGCACGGGAGTCCCTAAACATTGGCGGCGTTGGCCGCTACACGACGCCCAATATAGGCATACCGGAGCGGTTTTGCTGTGCCTTGTCGGACGTCCCTGCACAAGCAGAGGGTGCGTATGGCCAGCATGCAGCAGGAGATCGCGGTATTTTGGCGCGCTGGCATCATGCCTAGGCGAGGATCCGCAGCGGCGGCTTGGCGAACCTCCTGCCCGATGAGGCGGGCTGCACCAGCATTCGTTTGGAGGCGGCTTGCAGTTGCACGCGCAAATCGGCGTTGCATTGCTTCATCTGGTTGCGCAATTCGCGGCGGGAGAAGGCGGTGAGCGAGGGGTCCGCGAGTTGCTGCCAAGCCTTGCGCAGCCATTCCTGCAGTTCGCGAATGTTCTGATCCAGAACCTTCTGATCAAACACGTCGGGCTGGGTCATGCCGCCAAATCCCACGAAGCGATCAGTTGCAAAGTAACGCTGATTCGCGTCGCTTCACCTAGCGCAATGTTGCGCAGGCGCGTTTGCGGCAGGGGAGATCGAAGGCTGCAGGCGTGTTCGTGTCCGCGTCAGCGACCGTCGCCGGGCCCGGTGCGCAGCAAATCCAGCGCGACCGGCAGCGCGAGGAACAGCGCTGCGAGCATCGAGAGATGACGCGTCCGCGCGGCGGTCAGTCCGAGATCGTATTGGGCGAGATAGGCCAGCATGATCGCGATGTAGGCGGCGACGCAGATTGCGACGGCGATGCTTGCGAAATCGGTCTTGCGGTCGGTCTTATCGTCCACGGCGGCACCACGTCGTTGCGGGAGCGGTGTAGCGTGGCTCGGCTTCACCAACTATGAGCTGGATCACGAGCGGAGGAGCCGCTCCGGCCAAATGGCTTCGTGCGTCACGACGGGCCAACTGGCGCAGGCAAACGTCGCGATCAGCATTCCGCAGCAACGTGGCCGCGGCGACTCCAGCTCGGCCTTGGCGACCAGCTGCCGCCAGCAAGCGGCCTAGCGGGAAGGGCTGCGTTTCGGCTGGCTATCGCGCGGAAGCTCGACCGGGATGTGGGGCGCGGTGCTCACCACGCGGGGGCTTCCGTCGGAATGGGTCTGGCCGTTGAGCAATGTCTCGAGCACCAAAAAGAATTTTTCAGCAAGCATGGGCGTAGCCCTCGTCGTCTAATGTCCTTGTGTCGCGGCGCGCCGCGGAAAATTCGATCAACAAAATGCGAGTCGCACCGGCATGACGATGCTGCGGCGCAAGGTCTCCCGCACGCAATCCGGGAGATTACGGCGCCCATGCCGTCAACCGAGGCTTGCGCGAAATAGTTGCCAGCTTCCTAACGATTGCCGGTGCAGCACGTGATGGCGCTCACCGTTCCTTCAAGGATGCACGTTAATGATAGGGGTATGGATCGTGACCAGGACATCGACGAGGGATTTGGATCGGCGCTGCGCCGCAGCTACGGGCGGCTGGCCTGGTGGATCGTCCGACTTAACCGCGTGCTCGAACCGTCGCGCACGGCCGAACCACCGCGCACCCTATCGCCGCCGCGGCCAGCCGTTCCGCCACGGCGGCCTGTCCCGCCGCGCCCCGAATAGACCTCACCGGAATACCGGCTTCCGCTGTATCGGCCGTGCGGCCGGACTGCTATTCATGCGCCATCCGCGGACCCCTCCGGTCCGCCGTTTTTGACGATGCGGCCGCGCGGCCGCGCAAGCGACGAGGGACGAACGCAATGATTGAGACGGTTGGCATTATCGGCGCCGGGACCATGGGCAACGGCATCGCGCAGATCTGCGCGGCGGCAGGCCTCGGCGTGACCATGGTGGATATCTCCGACGCGGCGGTCCAGCGCGGCCTGAAGACGGTCGGGAGCAGTCTCGATCGGCTGGTCGCCAAGGAGAAGATGACCGCGGCCGATCGCGACGCGACGCTCGGGCGCATCAATGCGACCACCGACAAGGCCAAGCTCGCCGCCTGCGATCTCGTGATCGAAGCCGCGACCGAGAACGAGGAGCTGAAGATCAAGATCCTGAAGGATCTCTGTGCGGGGCTGAAGCCGAGCGCGCTGGTCGCAACCAACACCTCGTCGATCTCGATCACCCGCCTTGCGGCCTCGACCGATCGGCCCGACCGCTTCATCGGGATGCATTTCTTCAATCCGGTGCCGGTGATGGCGCTGCTCGAATTGATCCGGGGCCTGCAGACCTCGGACGACACCGTCGCCAAGGCCGAAGCCTTCGCCAAGCGGGTCGGCAAGGTGGCGATCACGGCGAAGAACAGCCCCGGCTTTGCGGTGAACCGCATCCTGTGCCCGATGATCAACGAGGCGATCTTCGCGCTGCAGGAAGGCATTGCCACCGCCGAGGAGATCGATGCCGGCATGAAGCTCGGCTGCAACCATCCGATCGGCCCGCTCGCGCTCGCCGATCTGATCGGGCTCGACACGATGCTGTCGGTGATGGAGGTGTTCTACACCGGCTTCAACGACCCCAAATACCGGCCGGCGCCGCTGCTGAAGGAGATGGTCGATGCCGGTCATCTCGGCCGCAAGACCGGGCAGGGGTTCTACAGCTACAGCAAGTGAGGCCGGCGCGCGCCTGACCCCGTAATCATCCGGGATGGATCGCGCGGACAAGGTCGCGTAACGACAAGACCTGATCCGCCACGAGGCGGGGGACATCAGAAACGAGGCCCGGTCTCCTAGGCACACCGGGCCTCGTTTTTTTGTGGGATACCGGGCTCAGTTGGCCGATGCGACCGGCGTGACGCCGGTTTCCTCGGGATCGGCGCCGAACAGGCCGACGAGGAACTTGTAGTAGTCCGGCATCTTCTCCTTCAGCGTGGCGCGCGTATAGGGTTCGTGCTCGGAATCCTTGCCGGCCAGGAAGATGCTCGCCGTCACCGCGAAGAACTCCTGGTGGTTCTTCAGCGCATAGGCCTCCTTGGCGAACAGCTCCTTCGACTTCGCCTGGCTGAGGAAGCCCTTGATGCCCTTGTTCTCAAAGCCGTTCGGCATCAGCCGGGCGTGATAGGCATGAAGGAATTCGTGCAGCAGCACCGGCTCCTTCGCGTAACGCATCATGTTCGGACGCATCCTGATGATGCCGATGCCGGAATCGAGCGCAAGCGCGAGCGGATCCGAATTGGTCCATTGCTGCTTGTCGTGATCCCAGATGGTGACGTCGCGCGTCGTGCCGCGGTCCCATTCCGGCGGCGTCAAGCCATAGCAGGCCGCTGCCGCGCCTTCGTCGAGACACGCCATCTCGCTCGCAACGATCGGCACGCGATGGAAGAACTGCAACACCTTCGGGCTGAAGCCTGCGGTTTCCACGACGTCGAGCTGGCGGCGGACCATGTCGGCGATGCTGGTAACGTCCTTGCGGTCGGCGTTCTCGGAGAGATCAAAGACGTAGCCGCGATATTTCTCGACGCTGCTTGGTGCCGCCTCGGACGCCCCCGACGTTCGTGGTCCGGCAACGGCCGCTCCGGCCGCAAGTGACAGGATCATTGAAGCAATGAGCGCGCTGCGCATGATTATCCCCCGTGCGACGAGCCTCTCCGGGTGTCGTCGTCCATTGAGCCGCGCGGGAGACTAGGGCAGCCGCCTTGCAGCGCGCTTAAATCGGACATTTCAACCGCGGATCTCCGATTAGGCGCCGGTTAACTACGTGCGTTGGGGGGCCTAGGGGGCGGCGGGCCGGCGGGTTTGGAGGCCGCGCGAGCCGATGAGCGGTCGGCCGGTCCTCACCGTGCCGCGACCGGGCTTTGTACCATCGTCACAGCTTCTTGAGGCGGTGGCCGGAAACCTCGCAGATCCTGCCGGCGTACCTAGATCAGCGGCTGGGAGCCGATGGAGCAAGGAAACACGATCATGCGCAGGACGAATTGGGCAATTCTGGCGTTCGCGGCGCTCGGAACGAGCTGGATTGTCGGTTCCGCGTCGCCTGCGGCGGCCGATCCCTACGAGTATCCCTGGTGCATTCAGGGCCGGCAGGAGGGATATCCCGGCTATTGCGGCTACCAGACCTATCAGCAGTGCCAGGCATCCGCGTCGGGCCGCGACGCCTATTGCGGCATCAATCCGCGCGTTGCCTTCAGCCAGCAGCGGATGGCGCCGCGGGCGTTCCGCTGAGCGGCGCGAGGAGGTCGGGCATGCGACCGTCGGGCACGATGGTTGCATAGCTGACGGTCGGATCATCATTTCTGCCTTGGAGCGAATATGGGCGAGATCATCAGGTTCATCTCGAAGTCCGAACGCGAGCGTGCGCGTCTGATCCGCGAGGCGCGTGCGAACTATGAGCGCATCTTTCCATCGGCCGATCCGGCTGATGCGCAGGGCGCCGCAGACGAGGGCAGCGGCAGCGAGGCGTCGTCGAAGCCGTAGCGCCGGTATTGCGCGCAAGGGGAGGCGGAGCGGCGATGTGGCAGCGTTTGTGGCAGACTTGGACGATCGACAAGCCAGCCGCGCTTGGCGATTGGCTGTGGCAGATCCTGGTCGTTGAGCTCGCCGCCTTGCTCGATCGGCTGACGTTGCGGAAGCTGATCGCGCTGATCCCGGTTGCGATCGTGATCGGCGCCTATTGGCACCGGATTCCGCTTCCTCCCGAGCTGATGCTGGTCGGCGATGTGCTGGCCTATATCGACATCTTCTCGATGATCTTCCTGATCGGCTTCTTTACCCGCGTTGCGACGGTTGTGGTGGTCGTCAGACAGGCCATCGGTCTCGTCCGCGGCGTGATGCGGCATGTGCCGATGGCGCTGCACAGGTTTGGCGTTCGTCACCGTCGCGCCAAGGACAGCACGGGCCGCAGGCGGCTCACGCATGCGAAGACAGATGACGATGGCGCCACCGGCATGGCAGGCCTGGCTTGGGCCTAGTCCGACGCGATGTGGCGGCGACGAACGCGATCGCGGCGCCTATCGCGGCTGCCCGGCCTGCTGATCGCCGTCATCCGCCTTCGGCCGGGCCGGGCCGTGCGCGGACGCGCTGTCCTGGCTCCGCCGGTGCGAACTGGAGAGGTCGGTCGCGCCGTTCTGGGATCGATGAAACGCGATACCCATCTGGAAACTCCAGACGCCGAACAGCAGCGCGCCTGCCACACAGGCCGCCACGAAAGCCCAATCGCGTTTCCTCATCGGTCCAACAAAGCCAATTCGATACCGCACCAACCGCGTGTGTTCCAAGGCTCGCCAAGCGAGCCCGCCACATTGTGAGACGATTGCACGCGCTTGTCGATCCGCGCGGCTCACCCTCGCATCGGTCACGGAGCGGTGATCATCAAATCATGCGTCCAGAAACACTCCGACCAGATTGCGCGGCCCCCGCAACAAACTTGCCAAACTTTCACTAGGGCGCTGGCGCACTGAGTTCGAAAATGCAGGACCCGATCGGACGATTCGCGAATGACCGAACTTGAGGAGCTCAGATATTTCGAGCATCAGTGCCTGGAGATGGCGGAGCAATCCACGCTGCCGGATGCCCGCCGCGCGCTCCAGATCCTGGCGCGCAACTACGCCGCCGCGGCTGAAATCGTCGAACGGCGCGCGCAATCCGCCAACACCGCGCTCGCGCAGCTGTTTCGATGCTTGAGGCCGTGACCGGTTGAGGGCGTGACGAGGGCGCCGCGTGCGCCGGTCACGACGATCGATCCCGATGGCGCGGATGCGGTCTGCCCCTAAGGCCGCCGGCTTCAGGACGCCTCGGTCCCACCGTCATCGGCTTCGAAGTGCTTGAACACACCGGGCGACGCTGCCATCAGATTGCGCGATCTCGGCGGCATGGCGCCGTCGGCAGTCGGAAGGCGAGGTGCTGCGATGTTCTCGCTGACTTTTCTGGGAACGTCGGCAAGCGTGCCGTCTCCCGAGCGCAATCACCCCGGCATCCTCGTCGAGGCTGCCGGCAGTCGTATTCTGGTCGATTGCGGCGAGGGAACGCAGCGTCAGCTGCTGCGGAGCGGCGCCGGCTTTCGCCGGCTCGATCGCCTGTTGCTGACCCACGGGCATTTCGATCATGTGCTCGGCATCCCCGGGCTGTTTTCGACCCTCCGGTTGCGGCAAAGTTCGGATGCGATGACGATTCATGCCGGACCCGGTACGCTCGATGTCGTCGTCCGCATGCTGGCGGGCCTATGGGGCGAGGGCAGAGCGCCGATCCCGCTTGATCTGGTGCCGTTGAGCGAGGGGCGAGTCCTCGACGCCGGCGAATTCACCGTCGATTGCTTTCCCGTCCGCCACCGGGATACGGACAGCTTCGCCTTCACCTTTCAGAGCGCGGTGCGCCGGCATCTCCTCCCGGACCGGCTTCTGGCGCTGCGCGTGCCTGATGGGCCGGTTCGCCGGGAGCTGGCGGAGGGCCGGCAGGTGAAGCTGGACGACGGTCGCACCATCGATCCGGAGCAGGTGCTTGGCCCGGCCCAGGGGCGAAAGAAGCTCGTCATTGTCGGTGATGCTGAAGCAACCGAGGGGCTCGCCGAACACGTCGGGGACGCCGACGTGCTGGTGATCGAAGCGACGTTTCTCGAGCGCGACGCGGCCATCGCGCGCGACTACGGGCATTTGACGGCCAGCGAAGCCGCCGCGCTCGCGGCGCGGAGCGGGGTCAAGCAGCTCATCCTCACCCACATCTCCGGCCGCTATCCGGACGAGGACATTCTGGCGGAGGCGACGAGGATTTTCCCGAACAGCCGGATAGCCGTCGACTTCGATCGCATCGCGATCTGAGTGCGGCAGCCTCCACGATCCCGGTGGAGTAACGCTGTCGAGGGCGCCTGTGAAGGCGTGTGCCGCTACCGTGCCAACAACGTTTCATTAACCCGACTCACGCAACGTCGTTCTAGGCCGTCTGGATGGGCCGCTAGCAGAAGGCCGCCACGAGTGACTACGTGGCGGCCTTTTGCGTCTCACAGTGCCAAGGGAGACGACCGATGGACTACGGCGCCTTCACCGACGCCAGCCTGAAGATGATGTACGAAGCCGTCCGCGGTGCGCTCAGAGCCGACGACGAATTCGAGGCAGCCGGCGAAGATCCAAAATTCCGCGTCCGCGCGACGCCCGAGTGGAAACGGCATGCCGGCAGCCTCGAGGCCGAGATGCTGAAGCGAGGGATGCAGCTCGATATCATCGACTGGACAGGCGGTCAGGGCGAACTGCCGTTATCTTGACGGCCGAACTCCAGCAGCGTTCCGAATGTTCGCTCCGAATTGTGCGCTGAACGGCGCGCTTGCGCCGTCATGCGTCGCGCTCCCCTCGGCGCGGGGGTAAACTTTGTGAGGCGGGCGGTTTTCGTTGTGCCTTGAGCTGTTCCCCGATCGTTCCCTTCCAACGGCGACGCTGGCCCGGTCAGAACGTCCAGTAGCCAAAGCTGAATTCCGCAAGGGCCTAATTTGCTCCATCGATGCGCCGCCATTTCGCCGCGCCTCGTTCGCTTTGCCCAACTCTGTTCATATACCTTACGAGGTAACACAGATGTCATCTGTTCGCGGTTTGTGTCGCCACCTATCGGGGTATTCGATCTAACTTTGCCTTACGGCTCGGGCTTCAGGGCGTCCGTCAAGGCCTGCTTTATGTGTTCGGCCTGTTCCTTCGTCAGCTTCTCGGCGAAGTGGCCGTCTTTCTTCAACTGCGCTGGCCCCTTGAGCTCCCGATCATAGACCATCCAGTCGGTGCTTCCTCTCCGAACGACAAACCTTGACTGTAGGGGCGCTGCGTATCTCAACGATACCTCCCAATGAATCCAGCTGCTCGTCTCCAAAAGACACATCCGGCGACAGCTTGTTCCTGAACCGGGACACTGAAATTTCCTGCGCCACCTAAAGAGCAAGGCTCATGCCGGAATACACGCGCCGCCGACCGGTCCGGAGAACCGCAGGCAGGCTCGACGCCCGCGACGCCGAACGTGATGACTGCGACAGGGAGAGCAACGGGCCGTTGGCGTCCGGATGCGTCTGGTCCGAGCATTGGGATTGCAGTTCTGACCGTCGCGAAAAATTACGCCGCCGGGCCCGAAATGAGTTGTCCCGGCGGCGCCCTGTTCCAGCCTCTGGGCCCTGAAATCCCCAGCGCGCCGAAAACCTACTAAAGATCACGCCGAACAACTGTGGCTTAGTTCACACAAAATTAAGAAGAGCCGGCGTCAGGGCCCGGGCCGGCTTCCAAACACCACGAGAGCGATGTCACTGCCACACGGAAATTTCGCGAATGTTTTGAAGGCTGGCTACTTGGCTCAAATGGTTTCAGCGGCCCGAGACATAGGTGACATCTCGTACCGGACACATGGGTTACACTTTCCGCTGTTGTTCTGCGGGAGGTGTGGATGCCGTGGAAAGCGAGTTCGGTGATGGAAGAGCGCCTTCGCTTTGTCGTCCGTCTGCTGGACGGAGAGGCCATGACGTCTGCCGGGAGTGATGATGCTGTGTTCCGCGTGTCCTACGAGTTGTTCGGCGATGGTCCAGCAGGTGACCCGTAGGCATCGTGATCAGCGATTACGCTGCAACTTCCGTCCTCTCGGAAGAACAGGCCACTGCCGGCGACTTCCTTCCACCAACCCCGGCCAGTCCGAGATCGACGCATACTCACCACGCCAAAGCGCCAGGCGCTCATATCACCTTGGAATGGCTGCTCGGAGAACAAATCTTGATATCCCGGCACAGGCCAGGTGTGATCCAGCACGTCCCACTCCGTGAGATTGCCTTCAAGCCAAGCATCGAAATGATCCCTGATTTTCGTTCCTGGAGGATTCGGAAACAGAGCATTGATGTAGGCTGTTCCGTCCGCATCCAACCTCGTGGGAAGAGCCTCGACGACCCTCCGCAGAAGCTCAGTGCCTTCTATTCCACCGCTCCAAAAATTATCGCTCGCCTTGGCGGCCGTGTCCGGTGCGTAAGGAGGATTACATACCAGCAGATCACATGTCCCGTCGATCGAATCGAAGAGATCGCTGGCAACGAAATCGATGTTGCTCTTTTCGTTTAGCGCTGCATTGAAGTTGGAGAATGCGATGGCGCGTGGACTGACGTCTGCGCCCACTACTGTCGCAGAATGGTCGCTTGCCAGAATAGCGTGCACTCCGGAGCCTGTTCCGAGATCAATGGCGCGCCTGCGGGGGATCCTCTTCACAAAGCCGCCGAGCATGAAGCTCTCTCCCCACAACCACATGACTTGGTTGATTGCGGTATTCTTCTCTGCTTGATCGGTGACCAGATATTTCCCATAGCATGGGAACAAACAGAAGTTCGACTGCAACAAGTCGCCGTTTTTTTCAGCCAATCTCATTTCGAGCGCAGCATCGACAAAGAACGACGAAATCTGCTTCGCGATAACGTCTGCGCTCACCGGCTGGCCATCGATGAAGAGCGTAATGAGATTGTCGATCGGATCGCTCTTCCGAGGGGCCCAATGCATTCGCATCATTGGCCAGAAATTGACGCCGAGGCGAGGAAGGACCTCAAGACGTTCGGCACAGCTTACAAGGTCGTAACCGCAACTTCGGAGCTCCTTAACGAAACGGCTCATGCGTTCACGCCGTGCCGGGATTATCGGCAACGGAACTTCCCTGGAAATTGTCGGCAGGAGCGCTCTTGTCCCGTCCTCGCGCTCGATCGGCAGGGAGTCGGCCGGACCGCTCTTCAGCGCCTCCGCCTGCCGAAGCCAGGCGAGCAGTTCTTGCTTTCGGTCGGCCAGTGTCGCGCGCAACTCTGCGTCAAGCGCGCCAGCGGGGGCGCTGCACTTCAGGCGGTCCCCTTCGACCCATACTCTGACGTTCCGGTCGCGGAGAACCGATAGAAGCGTGGCCGTTTCCATTTGAGATCGTCCTCGGGTGCTTCGCCTTGGAATGGGCGCCCGACCTTGGAGGAGCCGGGCAGATGCTATCCCAAGCTTCTTTCCGCACCTGGTCAATCATCCGCATGGCGAGAACACCCGACGCCGTCCGCTTGAAATGCATGCGGGCGGCGCCGGCCTAGCCCGAGGAAGGAAGTGCAAATTCCCGATGGATATTGCGACGTGCGAAACGCCAAGGGCTCGTGGCCTTAGCTCCACTAGATGAGGTACTCCGGATGTATGGGACAGCCCAGGCGAACAGGTCTTTCCCAGGCTGGAGCATCCGCGCGAACGTCCCGCTCGCGTGGGCCGCCTGGATCGCCTCGAATGCTCTCGCGTGCTCCATCAAGCGTCGGGCGGCTTTGCCTGCACCGCAAGCGGATCAACATCTCCACCGTGCTGGCCGGCCAACAACTCGGCATCAAGGAAGTCGATGACGGCATTTGGCTCGTCAGCTTCATGCACGATGATTTGGGATACTTCGACCTGGAGCAGAAAACCCTGCAACCCCGCGACAACCCGTTCGGCACGAGGTTGTCACCCATGTCTTAGGTACGACCTGTTACCCATGTCACCGGGCTGGACAGAATTTGTTTGGTGAGCGCGGAGGGACTCGAACCCTCGACCCCATGATTAAAAGTCACGTGCTCTACCGCCTGAGCTACGCGCTCACTCACCTGAACATTAGATCCGGACGCCAGCGGTGAACCGCTCCGGATCGTGCTCCAGCCCGCGCTGTGTAGGGGGCAGGGCCCATCGGGTCAATAGCCGAGGGGCGCTCAATTGTGCACCGACGCGCCGGATTTGCCGTTCCGGCGCCTGTGGTTAGGGCCGTTTCTTGAAGTCGGCCAAATCCGGCGCTAGTTGTCGCGGCGGATTTCCGAGCCGACCGGCTGCGACGGGGCGGCGACCGAGGGCAGGCTGACCGGGCGCAACCCGATCAGTTCCGCGGTGCGGATCGCGCTGTTGCGCCAGAATGCGAACTCGTTGATCCGCGAATTTTCCAGGATCGCGATGGAGACCGCCGCCAGGAATGGCAGGCTCTGCAGCACCAGGACGCCGGCAAAGATGTAGATCTCGCGCACCTGCTTGTAGCCGTTGGTGACGACAAGCACGACGGCGCCGATCAGCAGCAACACGCCGATCACGGCTTCCCAGAACGCCTGGAACTCGATCGACATCCGCGACAGGCCGCCCTTGGAGGTGCGGGCGAACGCAAGATGCTCGGTGATCAGGCCCTGCGCCACCGCGCGCGACACCGTCCACTGCACGCTCATCGCCGCGATCATGGCCCCTAACATCTGGCCGGCCTTGATGTTCACGCGCAGCCGGTAGAGCGCGACGAAATGCACCAGCGAGACGATGAAGGAGGCGATGATCGGCAGCGTCAGAATCTTGTCGGGGATCGCGATGTCGGCGAAGGCGACGATCGGCACCCAGATCAGATTGAGGATCGCAACCACGACGCCGAGGCTTTCGGCGCCGAGCCAGTTCAGCCAGCCCAGCGAGAACTCGCGGCGCTGATCGGGCGTCAGCCGGCTGGCGCCGGGCAGGAAGCGCCGCCAGTGCTTCTTCACGATCTGGAAGCCGCCATAGGCCCAGCGATGGCGCTGCTTCTTGAAGGCCTCGTAGGTGTCGGGCAGCAGGCCTTCGCCGTAACGCACATTGGTGTAGTGCGTGAGCCAGCCCTGCTGCTGGATCGAGAGGCCGAGATCGGTGTCCTCGCAGATCGTGTCAGAGGACCAACCGCCGGCCTTGTCCATCGCGGCGCGGCGGATCAGGCACATCGTGCCGTGCACGATGATGGCGTTGAACTCGTTGCGCTGGACCATGCCGATGTCGAAGAACCCGGCATATTCGCCGTTCATGATGTAGTGCATCAGCGAGCGATCGCCGTCGCGATGCTCCTGCGGCGCCTGCACGAGGCCGACGCGCGGATCGGCGAACGCCGGCACGAGATCCTTCAGCCAGTCCGGATGCACGACATAATCGGCGTCGATGATGCCGATGATCTCGGCATCCGCCGCGGTGCGGTCCATCGCGATGCGCAGCGCGCCGGCCTTGAAGCCCTGCACCTTCTCGGCATTGATGAACTTGAAGCGCTCGCCGAGCAGCCGGCAGTGATCCTGGATCGGCCGCCAGAAGTCGGGATCGGGCGTGTTGTTGATGATGCAGACGCACTCGAAGTTCGGATAGTCGAGCCGCGACACCGCATCGAGCGTCTGCTTGAGCATCTCGACCGGCTCGAAATAGGCCGGGATGTGGATCGAGACCTTCGGAAACTTCACGTTCTCGCCGATCGTGGCGGGCGCAAGCGGCGCGCTCTTGCCGATCAGCCGGCGCGGGCCGCGGCCGAACGCCACCGCCGCGATCTCCTCGATCCGCGCCATCGCGATCAGGACCAGCGGAACCAGCAGCACCAGGCCGAGGCTGAGCGCGAAGGCCGAACCCCAGACGAAGTAGTGCGTCGTCCAGTAGGAGAACACCGTCGCGACCCACGCGCCGACGCCATTGGCGGCCGCCGACAAGAGCAGCGCCTGCATCACGGTCGGTTGGTCCAGCCGCAGGATCGGCAGCGACATGAACAGGCCGACCAGGACGGCGACCAGCGCGATCTTCCAGTAGTTCGGATCGGTGACCGGTCCGGTCCAGGCGAACTTTGGCTCGCGGTCGGCATTGAGGATGCCCCAGTAGGGGCCGACGCCGCCTTCGAAGAACTTCCAGGGCTGATCGATCGCCTCGACGATGTTGTAGTCCATGCCGATGGCTTCGGCGCGGGTGACGAAGTTGCGAAGCACGGTGGCCTGCTGGAACGGGCCGGGAACGGCGCTGCGCAGATTGTAGCCCTGGCTCGGCCAGCCGAATTCGGCAATCAGGATGCGTTTGCCGGGGAAGGAGTCGCGCAACAAATTGTAGCGGTCGACCGCCTGGTCCACCGCCTGCTTGTCGGTGAAGTTTTCCCAGTAGGGCAGCACGTGCGCGGCGACGAAGTCGGACGAGTTGGCGAGCTGCGGATGGTCGCGCCAGATGTTCCAGATTTCGCCGGTCGTGACGGGAACGTTGACCGACTTCTTGACCCGCTGGATCACCTTGATCAGCCGGTGCACGTTGTTTTCAGCGATCGCCCACTTGATCGCTTCAGCGCGCTTGCTCAAACCGCTGCTGCCATCTTCATCCGGCTGCATTTCCGCGTCGTGGAGGCGCTGCGCTTCCTCGCGAAGAATCCTCTCGGACTCCTCGGGGGGCACGCCGATCTCCGGAACCGAGCCGAGGTTTTCCAGCGGCACCTGCTCGCCACGGAATACGGTTTCGTTGCCGACCACGATGCCGATGACGTTGCTGTTGCGCTTGGCCAGGTTGATCGCGGCTTCGATCTCGCGGTTGTTGCGGTTGGCGTCCTTGTCGATCCACGCGCCGACCGTGACCTTCATGCCGAATTCGGCGGCGACCGGCGGTACCAGCTCGTTGCCTTCGGTCGACGAATAGAGACGGACTGCCTTGGTGAGCGTGGACAGCTTTCTGAGGTCAGTGCGCACCTTCTCGGTGTCGGCGGCGACGTCGGCGACGGTGTGGCCGGACTCGAACGGAGCGTAGGACAGGCTTGGCAGCGTGCCACGGAAATCGGGCGCCGGCTGCTTCTCCTGGAAGAGACCCCACAGGGCGGCGTGGGCGGCGGTGACAAGCAACAGGACGGCGACGACGGCGCGCATCGCGGTTAAACCATACGGGGCCTGAGATTGAGGACTAAGCGAACCCGTCCCCTGGGTTCGACCAACACGACGGCGGAGCGAAGGATATCTCCACCATCCGATTTAACAACTGGTGTGCCGCGATGGCGTTTTAAGGGCGCAAGCCGTTCCAGCCGCAAAAAAATCGCGGCCGGACCCCGGTCGCGGGATACGCCTATTTCGACGCTGGCGCAGGTGACGCCGACGGGGTCGGTGCAGGCGAGGGCGAGGCTGCCGGTGCCGGTGCGGCGGTGCCGGCCGTCGCCGGCGCCGGGGTGGGAGCAGCGGCGGCGGCCGCGGCCTGGGGCTGCGCGCCCGGATTGATCCAGCAGGCGTGGATGCGGCCGTCGAGGCTGCCGCGGACCTTGTCGTCGATCTGGGCGCCGAACCGGGTCAGGCAGCGGAACGCCGCCTGGACGTGGCCGCCGGGGCAGCCGAATCGGTCGTAGAGGTCGAGATGGCGGAACGCGGTATCGAGGTCGTCGTTCCACATCAGGCGGACGACGCGGCGGCCGAGCCAGACGCACTCCGGGTTGCCGGCCGGCCCGTTGATGGCCTGCTGGGCCTCGACGAATTCCTCGACCTTGCGCTGGTTGGCTTCCCGTGCGGCATTTGCGTTGGCGTCGGGCTGTCCAGGCTGCTGTTTCGCCTGATCCGGCGGATTCGGCGTGCCGCTCTGGGCGAACGCGCCGCCGGCCCCAATGAGGAGCGCAAGGCCCGTGACAAGGCCCGTTACGGCAAGATGGCGCAAAGTAGTGTTCTTCAACTCAAGCAGCCGTCGACGCATGTATTCCCCGATAATGTTCCTGCCCCCGCGGGATCATCCTAACGGCTCGCGTGATGCCGTCCAAATAGGTCTCCAGTGCGGCGGAGACTCTGGCGAAATCTGATGACTGGAATTTGGTATTTTGTCCAGCAAACTCACAACTTTATCGACCCAGCGCAAAACTGTCGCAGGACAACCATGGTATTGACCTAATCCCGCACTTGGCAGATGGGCTGTGACCGGCTAATTCGACGGTCCCCCGGAGGATGGAACCGATTTCGCTTCGTACGCCGCTGGCGCTTCTCCTGATCTCGCTCGCCGTGATTGCATCCGTGTGGTGGTGGCTCGCCACGCCGATTACGCTCGTGCGCGCGCCGATCGATCCCGCTGCAAAGCTGCAATGCGTGTCCTATACGCCGTTCCGCGGCGCGCAGACGCCGCTGGATCCCACCACGCAGATTCCAGTCGAGCAGATCGAGCAGGATCTGACCGATCTCGCCAAGGTCACCGACTGCGTGCGCACCTATTCGATCGAGAACGGCCTCGACCAGGTCCCCGGCGTTGCGGCCAAGGTCGGGCTGAAGGTGATGCAGGGCATCTGGCTCAGCAGCAACCGCTTCAAGAATTTGCAGCAGATCGCGATCGCGGTCCGGCTCGCCAAGGAGTATCCTGGCGTCGTCACCTCGCTGATCGTCGGCAACGAGGTGCTGCTGCGCGGCGAGATGACCGCCACCGATCTTGCTGGCAACATCCGCGCGGTGAAGGCGGCGGCGGGCAATCTTCCTGTCACCTATGCCGACGTCTGGGAATACTGGGTGAAGAACCGCGAGATTTATGACGCGGTCGATTTCGTCACCATTCACATCCTGCCGTATTGGGAGGACATCCCGGTCAAGGCGAAGTACGCCGCGGCGCATGTCGACGATATCCGCAAGCGGATGGCGGTGACATTCCCGGGCAAGGAGATCCTGATCGGCGAGACCGGCTGGCCGAGCCAGGGGCGGATGCGGGAGGGCGCATTGCCGTCGCGCACCAACCAGGCGCGGGTGGTGTCCGAGATCCTCGACCTCGCCAAGCGCGAGGGCTTTCGGGTCAACCTGATCGAGGCCTACGACCAGCCCTGGAAGCGCAAGCTCGAGGGCACCGTCGGCGGCAATTGGGGCCTGTTCGATTCGGTCAAGCGGCAGGTGAAATATCCGCCCGGCGTTGCGATCACGAACTATCCGGACTGGAAGCTGCAGATGGTGGGCGGCATGGCGCTGTCCGTCGCCACCTTCCTCGCGGCCTGGCTGACGCTGCGCCGCCGGCCCTGGACGCCGCGGCCGTCGGCCTGGATCGCCGTCGCCATTTCGGCGACGACGGCGGGGGCGCTGCTCGGGATTGCCGGCGACAAGATGTATTACGAGAGCTACGGCGTCGGCGGCTGGCTGCATTGGGGCGTGCTGCTCGCGGCGGGCATTGCCGCGCCACTGCTGACGGCGCATGCGCTGATCGCCGGCCGCTCGCTGCCGACCTTCCTGGAACTGGTCGGGCCGCGCGACTATCGCGGCAAGGGCATGTTCGGCGCGGTGCTGGCGATTGTGCTGGTCATCACCACGGTGATTGCTGCCGAAACCGCGCTCGGCTTCACCTTCGATCCGCGCTACCGCGATTTCCCGTATGCCTCGCTGACCATGGCGGTGGTGCCATTTGCGCTGCTGACCATGCTCAATCGCCCGAAGGAAGGCATCCGGCCGCTCGCGGAATCCGTATTCGCCGGCCTGCTGGTGATCGCCGCCGGCTACACGATCTACAACGAGGGCACGATCAACTGGCAGTCGGACTGGACCTGCGTGATGTACCTTTTGCTTGCCGCTACGCTGTGGCGGGTGCGGGCCGCGCGAAACCCAGGATGAACAGCCCGATCGCAAGCCCCGACAGCACGACATTGTAGAGCACGATCCCGAGCCCCGCGGCGATCAAGCCGACGGTGAGCAGCACGATCGACGGCCGCGTCAGGTTGAGCACCGCGATTACCAGCGCGGTGATCCCGAACACCGAGTTCTTGAACAGTACGGTCGACAGCGCGCGAGCCTTGCAGAGCATGGTCTGCGCGCCGGCGTCGCAGGCCAGCGCAACGGGAGAGAACTCGATTGCCAGATAGCGCACGTAGAGCGCGTAGCCGACGGTGACGAAGCCCACGACCATCAGGAACTGGACCTGATAGGGGGAGAGGCGGAACGGAGGTTTTGTCATCGCGGCACTATGGTCGGGATCGGGTTGCGGGACAAGTTCGGTCGGAGCATCGAAATCGGTTGAAAATCCGGCCACAATCCCTTGGCTCACATGATTATTGGCTGTTCCGCCGGAATATCGAGGAGATCGTGGTCGGCTCCGGCTTCTTGTCCTCGGCGACCGGCTGCTGCTGCTGCGGCGGCGGCGCGACGGCGCGCTTCGGCACGGCCCGGCGATGCGACGGCGCCGGCTTGGCTCCGGCGGCCGGCTCGTTGAGGGCCAGTCGCTGGCCGTCATAGATCGCCGTCTCGCAGGTCCGCTGCACCAGGCTGAGGCCCGCGCAGATCCTGGCTGCGGTGCCGGCGTCGTTCAGCGGTCCGGCCACCAGGCGCAACTGCATGCCGAGCCCGTTGCTGTTCTCCTTGATCACGATGATCGGCCGCAGCGCCGCCAGCGGCGCGTTGGCCTTCGACTTCAACAGGCCGCGCCACAGCGCGCGCAGTCCATTGACCGAATTGGCCGTGCCGAGATCGACGCCGAACTCGGTGCGGTGGATCTGTGCCTGCGGCGCATCGTCCTCGGCGTCCGGATCCGCTGTGATCACCAGCGGAGGGATCGGTGCGGCGGTGACATCGTTGGCGGTCGGCGGCCTGACCGTTTCGGTTGCCTTGTTCGCCGCCGGATCGAGTGATGCCAGGACCGGCTTGTCGGCAAGCGGCTTGTCCGCGACCGGTGCCGGCGCAGCGGGTGCATCCTCGGCGCCGGCCGCGGCGGCGCTCATTGGACTTGCGATCGATGCGGCCGTGGCGGAATTCGGCGGCGAATTGTCGGAGGCTGGCGGCTTCTCCGCGGCGGCCTGCGGCTTGGCGGCCGCGGACGCCGGTTTCTTGTCGGCCGTTGCCGGCTTTTCGGCCGCCGCAACCGGCTTCTCGATCGGGCCAGTCGCCTTGCTGTCGCCGGCTGCGGGCAGCTTGTCGATCGCCGCCGGCTTGTCCAATGCGACCGGCGGCGTCGTTGCGACGGCGGCAACGGCTGGCGCGGAGGCGGCGGCAGACGAACTGGCGGTTGCGGGCGAGGGCGCCGCTGCCAAGGGCAATGGTGCCGGCGGCTGCCTGGCGATCGCGCCGGTCACGGAGTCGAGACCCTGCTCCAGCGTGGTGACGCGCGAATACAGCCGGTCGCGGTCGCCGTTGAGCGTATCGATCGCGGACGCCAGCCGGCGCGCCTCGTTGTGACTCTCCTTCGCCAGCGTCTGCAACTGCTGGGCCTGTCGCGCGAGATCCGCTGCGGCAACCTGGTCGCGCCGCAGCGTCAACGCCGACTGGTTGGCCATCACCGCGACGGTGACGGCGCCGACCGCGGCGACGCCCCACGAGCCGAGCCGCCACAGCATGCGGCGATCCAGAGCATCTTCCTCGGCCAAAAAGCCGGTGGTGCTCTCGGTATCGAATTCCGCCGCCAGATTGTCGCGATCTTTGGCCAAAGCCCGCTTGGCCCTCCTCAAGGCCCGCCGAATCACGAGGCAAAGATTAACAGGAAATGGACCGGGAACTTGAATCCGGAGCGCCACGGAGGCGAATCGGTTTCTTCTGCCGGGGAAAACAATTAAAGACGGCCCCGAAGACAGCTTTGCGCAGCGAACTGCGCGGGACATCGAGGATTGCGAATGACTGCGCGAACGAGCCTGACAGTGGTGCTTGCGGCCGGTGAGGGCACGCGGATGCGCTCGTCGCTGCCGAAGGTGCTGCACCCCGTGGCCGGGCAGCCGCTGCTGTCGCACGTGCTCAATGCCGCGGCCTCCGGCGAGGGATCGCAGCTGGCGATCGTGGTCGGCCCGGACCATGAGGCGGTCGCCGCCGAGGCGCGCCGGGTGCGGCCCGATGCGCAGACCTTCGTGCAGCGCGAGCGGCTCGGCACCGCGCATGCGGTGCTGGCGGCGCGCGAGGCGATCGCCCGCGGCGCCGACGACCTCTTGGTCGCGTTCGGCGACACGCCGCTGATCACGGCCGAGACCTTTGCCCGCATGCGCGCGCCGCTGCGCGACGGCGCGGCGCTTGCGGTGCTCGGCTTCCATGCCGCAGACCCGACCGGCTACGGCCGCCTGGTGGTCGAGAACGGCAAGCTGGTTGCGATCCGCGAGCAGGCCGATGCCAGTGCCGAAGAGCGCAAGATCACGCTGTGCAATGCCGGCGTGATGGCGTTCGACGGCCGGAAGGCGCTCGCGATCATCGAGAAGATCGGCAATGCCAATGCCAAGAGCGAATATTATCTGACCGATGCCGTCGGCATTGTCAGGGAACTCGGACTGGAGGCCGTCGTGATCGAGACCAGCGAAGACGAAGTGCGCGGCATCAACACCAAGGCGCAGCTCGCCGAGGCCGAGGCCGTGATGCAGGCGCGGCTGCGCAACCAGGCGCTCGAGGCCGGCGTGACCCTGATCGCACCGGAGACGGTCTATCTCGCCGCCGATACCAAATTCGGCAAGGACGTCACGATCGAGCCGTTCGTGGTGATCGGACCCGGCGTGTCGATCGACGACGGCGCCGTGATCCATTCCTTCTCGCACATCACCCAAGCCACGATCGGCAAGAAGGTGGAGCTCGGACCCTACGCTCGGCTGCGGCCCGGCACCTCGCTCGGCGACGGCGTGAAGATCGGCAATTTCGTCGAGACCAAGGGTTCGAGGCTGGAGGCCGGCGTCAAGGTCAACCATCTCTCCTATGTCGGCGACGCCCATGTCGGTGCCAATTCCAACCTCGGTGCCGGCACCATCACCTGCAACTATGACGGCTTCCTCAAGCACAAGACGCTGATCGGCGAGGGCGCCTTCATCGGCACCAATACCTCGCTGGTCGCGCCGGTCACGATCGGCAAGGGCGCCTATATCGGCTCGGGCTCCGTGATCACCAAGGACGTTCCCGACGATGCGATGGCGCTCGAGCGCAGCGAGCAGTCCATCCGCGAAGGCGGCGCCGCGCGCTACCGTACGGCGAAGCTGAAGGAGAAGGCGGCGAAGGGGAAGTGATCTTCTCGCGACATCTTTGCGAGCCTGTCTCGACCATAAGGTGTCGTCCCGGCGAAAGCCGGGACCCATACTCCGCGGCGGAAGTTGGGGACAGGACTCGTCGTTCCAGCATCGTGAAGCAATAACCGTCGGTGGTTATGGGTCCCGGCTTTCGCCGGGACGACACTGAGTGTGTTACGCGATCTGTGAGTCACACATGCGCATCGGGTGACGGGGTTCGCAACGGGCTGATCGCAACGTCGATCGGTTGACCCGGTTCATGCCGCATTCTTCGCCTGGCGCGGCTCGCTGGTGTTCGGCTCTACCGGTCCGAGCAGGATGCGCCGCTGCATCTCGTCGAAGGCGAGGCTTGCGTTCTTCTCCCGTGTCACCAGCGACAGCAGGATCGCGACCGCAAAGGATAGCGGCATGCTGATGATCGCGGGATTGCGCAGCGACACGAACCACCATTGATGCTCGACCGCGGCGAGCGGCTTGCCGAGAATGTCGACCTGGATGGTCGGGGACAGATAGATCAGCACCAGCGAGCTCAGTGTGCCGACGAGGATGCTCGCCACGGCAGCAGGCGTCGTGAAGCGGCGCCAGGTGATTGCGAGCACCAGCGAAGGGAAGTTGGCGGCGCAGGCGATCGAGAACGCAAGTCCCGCCATGAAGGCGACATTCTGGCCTTCGAACGCGATGCCCAGACCGATGGCGAGGATGGAAATCAGAACCGTCGCGACCCGCGCGACCTTGAGCTGCTCGGCCTCCGAAGCGGTGCCGTTTCGGATCACATTGGTCCAGACGTCGTGGCAGAGCGTGGCGACGCCCGACAGCGTCAGCCCCGCGACGACGGCAAGCATGGTCGCGAAGGCGACCGCACAGATGAAGCCGAAGAACGCATTGCCGCCGACGGTGAGTGCGAGCAGGGGCGCTGCCATGTTGCCGCCGCCGCCGGCCTTGGCCACCGCCTCGGCGCCGACCAGCACCATGGCGCCGAAGCCGATGATGAAGACCATGAGATGAAAGACGCCGATCAGGCCGGTGGCATAGAGGATCGACAGCCGTGCGGCTTTGGAATCCTTCACCGTGTAGGCCCGCATCAGCACATGCGGCATCGCGGCGGTGCCGAACATCAGGCCGAGCCCGAGCGAGATGGCATCCCATTGACCCGAGACCACCTTCGATCCCGGCTGCAGCACCTTGGTGCCGTATTTCTCGGACGCCGCGGCGAACAGCTTCAGCGGGTTCATGTCGAAATGGGTCAACACGAGGAGGGCGAGCAGGATGCCGCCGCCCATCAGCAGCACCGCCTTGACCACCTGCACCCACGTCGTCGCCAACATGCCGCCGAACAGCACATAGACCAGCATCACGCTGCCGACGACGATGACCGACCAGGTGTAGGGCAGGCCGAACAGCAGCTTGATCAGCGATCCCGTCGCGACCATCTGGGCGATCAGGTAGAACAGGATCACGGCAAGTGTACCGATAGCGCCGGCGAGACGCACCGGGCGCTGGCGCAGGCGATAGGCCACGACGTCGGCGAAGGTGAAACGGCCGACATTGCGCAATGGCTCGACGATCAGGAACAGAATGATCGGCCAGCCGACCAGCCACCCGATCGAATAGATCATGCCGTCGAAGCCGTTCGAGGTGACGATGCCGGCAATTCCGAGCAGGGCCGCGGCGCTCAGGAAGTCTCCCGCGAGTGCCCAGCCGTTCTGCCACGGCGTGACCTGGCCGCCGGCGGCAAAGAAGTGCTCGGTGGTGCGCGTGCGCCGCGCGGCCCAATAGGTGATTGCCAGCGTCAACGCCATGAAGGCGAAGAAGAACCCGATCGAAAGCGTGCTGCTGCCCATTTGCCTGTCCCCTTAGCGAAGCTCGCGAACGCCTGCGTCGAACACCCGGTTCGCCCACAGCACGTAGACCAGGCAGAGCACGAAGGAAGAGATGATGACGAGCGGGCCGAGCACAATGCAAAGCGACAGGCCGGGCATCAGGATGGTGCCGAGCAGCGGCTTGTCGAACGCGAAAAGCCCCATGAATCCGAAATAGATCACGATCATCGCAACGCTCAGAACGAGCGCGACCGTCAGCCGCTTCTTGGCCAGTTTCTCGGCCGGTTTCTTGGCCAATGCGCCGCCGCTCGGCGCCGGATCGGCATTGCCAGGAATAACCACGTTCATATCGGCCCCCTCAAAAACTCAGCGCGCTCTGCTTGGCGCCAATCTGACGAGCTTCAGCCGGGGTCCGACGGAAGGGAATTATGGATTTTTGCAATCTGCTGTGCGCGGCTGCGGCACGACATCGGCCAGCGTGACCTGCATGTCTGGATCTTGCTTCAGGGTATTTTTCAGGAAGGCGCGGACGGCGCGGATGCGCGGGGCGAATTGCAGGTCGCTGTGGACATTGAGCCAGACCTCGCGAACGGTGCCGGCGAGAGCCGGCAGCACCGGTATCAGGTCGGGCCGGTCCCTTGTGGCAAAGCTCGGAAGCATCACGATGCCGAGGCCGCCCGCCGCGGCGTTCATCTGCGCGATCATGCTGTTGGAGTGGAAGGCGATTTTCGGCTCTTCGATGACGTCGGCGAGCCAGCGCACCGAATCGACCTGGATCAGGTCCTCGATATACGACACGAACCAATGATCCTGCAGGTCGCGCAGGCTTGCGGGCATCCCATGGTGGTCGAGATAGTCCTGGCTCGCGAATAGCCCGAGCCGAAACTTGCCGATGCGCTCCGAGATCAGGCCCGGACCGGGTGGCCGGAAGAAGGACACGAACAGATCGGCCTCGCGCTTATGGACGTAGACCGTCTGGGCGGACGTAACGAGTTCGACGGTGAGCTGTGGCGTGGTGCGTCGCAGTTTGGCGAAACGCTGCGCCAGATAGAGCGAGGCGATCCCCTCCATGGTGGCGAGTCGCACGGTCCCGACGAGCTCCTGGGTGTCGCTGGCGCTGGCCTCCTCGCGGATCGCGATCACCGCGCTCTCGACCCGCTCGGCATGACGCAGCAACCGCTCGCCGACTTCGTTGAGCTTGAGGCCGGTGCGGTGGCGTTCGAACACCGCAACCCCGAGCGAAGCTTCCATCTGGGCGATGCGTCGGCTGACGGTGGAATGGTCGAGCCGCAGCCGCTTTGCCGTTTGGCTCAAATTCCCGGCGCGGGCGGCGCAGAGAAACACCCGCAGATCGTCCCAGTTGATCGTGTCGAACATCACCTGCCTCCAGGTTGCGGCCGTTGAAATTGCGGCCCTTGTCAGCAAAGCAATTCCCGTTCCAGCGCGTGGCGGTTCCGATCCTTCGCAACCGACCTTGCGACAATTCCCATGCACGCCGGCAAGGCAGGGATGATACCGCTTCGCTCCCCTAGTCCTAGCCGGGATTTTCGACATGCTTCCTCGTTTCAAGGCTGCTGCCGTCCACGCCGCGCCCGTCTTCCTCGACAGCTGGGCGACCACCGAAAAGGCGATCGCCATCATTCGCGAGGCGGCCAGGGCCGGCGCCGAGCTGATCGCGTTTCCCGAAACCTATATTCCCGCCTTTCCGGTCTGGGCCGCGCTGTGGCCTCCAATCGACAACCACGACCTGTTCGTGCGCATGGCGGAGCAATCCGTGCTGGCGGACGGACCGGAAGTGGCGCGGCTTTGCGCCGAGGCGCGCGCCCTCGGCGTCACGGTCTCGATCGGCATCAGCGAGCGCTCGGCCGTCAGCGTCGGGGGGCTGTGGAACTCGAACCTGCTGATCGGCGAGACCGGAGAAATTCTCATCCATCACCGCAAGCTGGTTCCGACCTTCTATGAGAAGCTGGTGTGGTCGTCCGGGGATGGTGCGGGCCTTAAAGTCGCGGAGACGCGGCAGGGCCGGATCGGCGGGTTGATTTGCGGCGAGAATACCAATCCATTGGCCCGCTTCGCGCTGATGGCGCAGGGCGAGCAGGTGCACATTTCGAGCTGGCCGCCGATGTGGCCCACCCGGCGCCCGGCAGGCGGCGGCAATTTCGACAACGTGGCCGCCAACCGCATCCGGGCCAGCGCCCATTGCTTCGAAGCCAAGGTATTCGGGATCGTCACCGCCGGCTACATGGACCAGGCGTTGCGCGCCTTCCTCATTGAACGCGATCGAACGATCGCCGACGTGATCGACCAGACACCACGTGCGGCGAGCTTCTTCGTCGATCCGACCGGCAGCGTCTTCGGCGATGGATTGCAGGACGAGGAGGGGATCGCCTACGCGGAGATCGATCTCAATCGCTGCGTCGAGCCGAAACAGTTTCACGACGTGGTCGGTTACTACAACCGCTTCGACATCTTCGGCGTGACGGTCGACCGCAGCCGGTTGACCCCGGCTCGATTCCGCGATCCAGAGCAGCCGATAGCGGACGTGCAAGACGCGGCCATTCTGTCGGTCGATGCCGACGCTGCATCGAATGGGCAGGGGCGCGACCTCCGGAGCTGACGAAGCGCTGGTGCTGCCTCACACGATCCTTCGTCCGCGCGCGGGACCCGACGCGGACATCGCGGTCCGGCATTCTCGATAGTCCGCAAACCTGCACCGTTGCCAACGCGGGAATGTATGGCTACGCTTTACCCTGGGTAGGCTGCCAAACGCTTCTTCGATCGGCCGGACGCTCATGCCAAAATTCCTTCGCATCGGAGTCCATCAGTCGAACGTTTCCGGATACACGTCGAAGGCATGGTGCATTCGACGGGCCGGCTCGACGGTTTTCCTGAAATGGGGCGCCGTGCAGGTTGATGGCGCGGGCGACGGGCGAAAGGTCCACTGGACGTTTCCACCGCAGGAAAAAACCATTCGCTGCCGCACGGTGCAGCGCGCCCAGGACTACACCAAGGCCGCCATCGCGCGGCGACGCAGCCACCGCTATGAGCCGCTGGCTGGAAATATCGCGAACCGGCGGCGAACCACCGACCGGGACTCGCAGCTCAAGCAGGCGCTCGCCACGATCCTCTATGTCGATATCGTCCGATCCACCGAAAAGGCCGCGCGGCTCGGCGACACGCGCTGGGCGACGGTGATGAACCACTACTATGTCGCTGTGCGCAGGGAGCTGAAGGCCTTGCGGGGGAAGGAGGTCGTGACGACGGGGGACGGGTTGCTGGCGACGTTCCGCGCGCCGGCAGCCGGGATCCGTTGCGCGACCGCGATCCGCGAGTCCGTGCGCACGCTGGGGCTGGAGATCAGGGTGGGACTGCACGCGGGCGAATACAAGGTGAGTGGCGCGGAGGTGATCGGGCTTGCGTTTCACATCGGCGCGCGCGTCGCGGCGAAAGCGCGGGCCGGCGAAGTGCTGGTCTCGAGCGCGGTCAAGGACCTGATGTCAAAGTCCGAAATCCGCTTCAAGGACCGCGGCGCGCACCAGCTCAAGGGCGTGCCGGAGCGATGGCGGCTCTACCGGGTGGAGCATTAGGGCGTCCTGGGAGCGCCGGTTACCGCCAGCGTCGGCTGGCGTCGCCGAAAGTCGTTAATTACGTATTGATGCGGTTAACGATGTTTGCCGTCTGCGGTTTCATCGCTCTTAGGAGGCGACGAGGCAAAACACGGCATGCGCAAACATGCTGCGACCGTTTTGATTGGAGTCTTTTGCAGCCTGGTGACGTACTTCAGCGCCGCACCACTCTACCAATGGGCCGAGACCGGACAGTTGGCGGTACTGTCCCGGAAGACACACGACCAACCTGAGTTCGTTTCCTGGGGTGACGATCGGCCCAGCTTCGTACTGCTGTTCGCGCTCTATCTGTTTTTCCTGAAGAACGGACTGCACGGCATGCTGGTCACGTGCCGCGAGGTCTGGCTGCGTGGCCGGGGATGGGAACCGTGAGCGCGCGGCTGATCGCTGGATTGATCAAGGTGCTGCTCGGAGGTCTTCTCACGGCCGGTCCGCCGCTCGTGTCGGTCGCGCGCGGCGACGAAACTTCGAGCATCAATGCACGACGCGAGGCGCTTCGCGAATGGAGCAGCCTTGCCAATGGACGCACGGACTTTGAAATTTCCGATCCGGCCTTGGTGCCAAGGATGCTCGCGCTTGCGGCCGAGCAATCCGGCTGCAAATACAGTGATGACATCGAAAAGTTGCCGGTTCGCTTCATGAAAGTGGCCGGGCACCGTCTCGCGCTGATGTTCTGTCGCTTTTCCGTGACCGGATCGCATCGCGCGTTCGATCTTTCCGACGTCAGCAGACCAAAGCCGATGGAATTTCCGTACGTCGCGCTGAACGGCTTCGGTACGACGGACACTCCGGGTTTCATCACATGGAGGGAGGAGGCCGGCTTGTTTCAGGCCGAAACCGGATCGGACCTGTGTCCCAGCCCACACCTGCGGCATGTCTATCGGCTGGACGTGACCAATCGCGAAAGCTTTGTCGTGGTTCGCGTCGAGGTCAGCGCGCCTGCGTGCGGCGCGGGTCAGGAATGGACCACGATCTGGGAGGCGAAACCGTGGCCCGCGTCGGCGGATCCGCGCTGACGCGCTCTTGCCAAAATGGTTAGCCCCGATTAACCAGCCTTTCGCATCAACCTTGCCGTTTAAGACTGTCGCAATCGGCAATAATTATTGAGTATCTTGCGGCCGGCGATTCCCGTTAAGGGACCGTGTCGCCGCTTTGGCAAATTTTCGGCGATTTTTGGGGACATTGAACCGCATGTGCGGCATCGTCGGCATTCTTGGACGCGCTCCGGTCGCGGAGCAATTGGTGGATTCGCTCAAGCGGCTCGAATATCGCGGCTATGATTCCGCGGGTGTCGCCACGCTGGAGAATGGCGGCCTGGCGCGGCGCCGTGCCGAGGGCAAGCTGAAGAATCTCGAGGCCCGGCTCGAGGCCAAGCCGCTCGGAGGCCACACCGGCATCGGCCACACCCGCTGGGCCACCCACGGCCGGCCGACCGAGAACAACGCACATCCGCACGCCACCGAGCGCGTCGCCGTGGTCCATAACGGCATCATCGAGAACTTCCGCGAGCTGCGCGAGGAGCTCGAGGCCAAGGGTGCGGCGTTCTCGACCGAGACCGACACCGAGGTCGTGGTGCATCTGGTCGACAATCTGCTCAAGGGCGGCGTCAAGCCGATCGAGGCGGTGAGGGCGGTGCTGTCACAGCTGCGCGGCGCGTTCGCGCTCGGCTTCATCTTCGCCGGCGAGGATGACCTGATGATCGGCGCCCGCAACGGCCCGCCGCTCGCGGTCGGCCATGGCGAAGGCGAGATGTATCTCGGGTCCGACGCGATCGCGCTCGGGCCGTTCACCGATACGATCAG
Organism: Bradyrhizobium sp. BRP56; assembly: GCF_020194035.1. Lineage (NCBI taxonomy): Bacteria > Pseudomonadati > Pseudomonadota > Alphaproteobacteria > Hyphomicrobiales > Nitrobacteraceae > Bradyrhizobium > Bradyrhizobium sp. BRP56. Next base: position 37,928 of record NZ_JADYVV010000030.1, on the reverse strand, counting down.
CTATCTCGAGGACGGCGATTGGGTGGTGCTGAACCGCAAGGGCGCCACGATCTTCGACAAGGACAACGCCATCGTCCACCGCGAGGCGATCAAGCACACGACGGCAACGGCGCTAGTCGACAAGGCGAACTACCGCCACTTCATGGCGAAGGAGATCCACGAGCAGCCGGAAGTGGTCGGGCACACGCTGGCGCGCTATGTCGACATGGCGACCGAGCGCGTCACCATGCCGGTGAAGCTGCCGTTCGACTTCAAGGATATCCAGCGCATCTCGATCACGGCCTGCGGCACCGCGAGCTATGCCGGCTTCGTCGCGAAATACTGGCTGGAGCGGCTGGCCCGGCTGCCGGTCGAGCTCGATGTCGCCTCCGAATTCCGCTACCGCGAGGCACCGCTGCGCAAGGGCGATCTTGCGATCTTCATCTCGCAATCGGGCGAGACCGCCGACACGCTGGCGGCGCTGCGCTACGCCAAGGCGCAGGGCGCGCACACGCTCTCGGTCGTCAACGTGCCGACCTCGACGATCGCGCGCGAGAGCGAGACCGTGCTGCAGACGCTCGCCGGCCCCGAGATCGGGGTCGCTTCGACCAAGGCGTTCACCTGCCAGCTGATGGTGCTGGCCTCGCTCGCGGTCGCCGCCGGCAAGGCGCGCGGCGAGCTGTCCGATGCCGACGAGGCCAAGCTGGTGCATGGCCTGGTCGAGATCCCGCGCCTGATGTCGGAAGCGCTCACCACCGAAGTGCAGATCGAGAAGCTGGCGCGCGAGATCTCGAAGTCGCGCGACGTGCTCTATCTCGGCCGCGGCACCAGCTATCCGCTGGCGCTGGAGGGCGCACTGAAGCTGAAGGAAATCTCCTACATCCATGCCGAGGGCTACGCCGCCGGCGAGCTCAAGCACGGGCCGATCGCGCTGATCGACGAGCACATGCCGGTCGTGGTGATCGCGCCCTACGACAAGGTGTTCGAGAAGACCGTCTCCAACATGCAGGAGGTCGCCGCCCGCGGCGGCAAGATCATCCTGATGACTGACGCCAAGGGCGCGGCGGAGGCGACCATCCAGTCGCTGGTGACGATCGTGATGCCGGACATGGGGGCGACCTTCGCGCCGATGGTCTACGCCGTTCCGGTGCAGCTGCTCGCCTATCATACCGCTGTCGTGATGGGCACCGATGTCGACCAGCCGCGGAATCTGGCCAAATCGGTCACGGTCGAATAGTCGCAAGCCGCAGCTTCACGCGGCCCTTCAAAAATGCGACAGAATGGCTTAGCTGGGTGGTGGACTACGGCCGCTTCGACGACCCTGGAACCGCAATGACCTCCAACCAAGTGCCTCCCGCCTCGACCGGTGAATTGCCCCCGGATGCTCCGCGCGGGCTGATGGCGCGGTTTCGCAACTATTTCCTGACCGGCCTGGTGGTGGCCGGACCGGTTGCGATCACCCTGTATCTGACCTGGTGGTTCGTGAACTGGGTCGACAATCTGGTCCGGCCGTTCGTGCCCACGGCCTACCGGCCGGAAACCTATCTGCCGTTCGGGCTGCCGGGTTCCGGCCTGATCGTCGCGGTCATCGCGCTGACGCTGCTCGGCTTCCTCACCGCCAATCTGATCGGGCGAACCCTGGTCGATCTCGGCGAACGGCTGCTTGGCCGCATCCCTGCGGTGCGTGCGATCTATCGCGGCCTGAAGCAGGTGTTCGAAACGCTGTTCTCCGGCAACGGCTCGAGCTTCCGCCGCGTCGGCCTGGTCGAGTTTCCCTCGCCCGGCATGTGGTCGATCGTGCTGATCTCGCAAGCGCCGAGCGCCGAGCTCGCCGCCAGCCTACCCGGAGCGGAAGAGCATATCTCGGTGTTCCTGCCGTGCGCGCCGAACCCGACCACCGGCTTCTTCTTCTACGTGCCGAAGAGCAAGATCATCGAGATCGAGATGAGCACCGAGGATGCCGCGACGTTGATCATGTCCGCCGGCGTGGTGCAGCCCGGCGGCACCGCCGATCAGAAGCGCGCCGCGGCGCTCGCCGGCATGGCCAATGCTGCGCGCATTGCGAGCCAGGCTTCGACCAACCAGGCCTCGCTGCAGCCGGCAACTCAGCCCGCGCCGGCCAAGGTCGAATAAGAGGCCCAACTCCATCCTCGTCATTGCGAGGAGCGAAGCGACGAAGCAATCCATGATTCCACATATGCGGACCGATGGATTGCTTCGCTATGCTCGCAATGACGGGGTTGGCCGCTACCCCGCGCCGATCAGCGGCACGGCTTCGTCGCGTTCGTAGAGGTAGAGCAGGACGCGCAGCGCTTCGCCGCGCTCGCCCTTCAGCTTCGGGTTGTCCTTCATGATCCGCAGCGCCTCGTCGCGGGCTTGGGTGATGAGCTGGCCGTGCACTTCGGAGCGCGCGATGCGGTAGCCGGGCAGGCCGCTCTGGCGGATGCCGAGCACGTCGCCTTCGCCGCGCAGCTTCAGATCCTCCTCGGCGATCCGGAATCCATCCGTCGTCTCGCGGATCACCTTCAGCCGCGCCTTCGACATCTCGCCGAGCGGCTCCTTGTAGAGCAGAAGGCAGGTCGAGGCTTCCGAGCCGCGGCCGATGCGCCCGCGCAGCTGATGCAGCTGCGCAAGTCCGAAACGTTCGGCGTTCTCGATCACCATGATGGTCGCCGCGGGCACGTCGACGCCGACCTCGACCACCGTGGTTGCGACCAAAAGGCCGATCTCGTGCGCGGCGAATTGCGCCATCACGCGATCCTTCTCGGCGCCCTTCATCTGCCCGTGCACGAGGCCGACGCGATCGCCGAACCGCTTCTGCAAGCTCTCGAAACGTTCGGTCGCGTTGGTGAGATGCTCGGTGCCCTCGGCCTCGGATTCATCGACCAGCGGGCAGATCCAGTAGACCAGCTTGCCGGCGCCGAGCGCGCGGCCGACGCCGTCCATCACGTCCTCGATCCGGCTCATCGGCACCGCGCGGGTGTCGATCGGCTGGCGGCCGGCGGGCTTTTCGCGCAGCTCCGAGACGTCCATGTCGCCGAAGTAAGTCAGCACCAGCGTGCGCGGGATCGGGGTGGCGCTCAGCACCAGCACGTCGACGGCCTCGCCTTTGGAAGTTAGCGCGAGGCGCTCGCGGACGCCGAAGCGATGCTGCTCGTCGACCACGGCGAGCGCCAGCGCCTTGTAGATCACGTCGTCCTGGATCAGCGCGTGGGTGCCGACCAGGAGATCGATCTCGCCGGCCTCGAGCTGTGCCAGCAGTTCGCGGCGTTCCTTGCCTTTCTCGCGGCCGGTGAGGATCGCAACGCGTAGGCCGGCGCTCTCGGCGAGCGGCGCGATGGTCTTGATGTGCTGGCGCGCCAGGATTTCGGTCGGCGCCATCAGCGCGGCCTGCTTGCCGGCTTCCGCAACCGCGGCGGCAGCCAGCAGCGCCACCACGGTCTTGCCGGAACCGACGTCGCCCTGCACGAGGCGCAGCATCCGCACCGGCTGCTGCAGGTCCGCGATGATCGCCGCGACCGCCTCTTGCTGCGACCTGGTCAGCGCATAGGGTAGGGCATCGATGATCTTCCGGCGCAGATGACCATCGCCGGCGTTGCGCACACCGGCGGGGCGTCGCAGCGTGGCGCGGATCAGGGCGAGCGCGAGCTGGCCGGCCAGCAGCTCGTCGAATGCGAGACGTGACCAGAACGGACCGTCGGGCAGGATATCGGTCAGCTCGACCGGAACATGCACGCGGGTCAGCGCCTCCCTGATCGGCGGGAAGTTGCAGCGGCGCAGCACCTCGGGGCTGATCCACTCCGGCAGCTCGGGCAGCCTGGTGAGCGCCTGCGCGATCGCGCGGCGGAGCGAGCCGATCGCAAGCCCCTCGGTCAGCGGATAAACCGGATCGATGCCGGACAGTTTTGCAAAGCCCGCTTCATCGACGACGCGATCGGGATGCACGATCTGCGGGATGCCGTCATACATCGCCAGCGTGCCGGAGACGTAGCGCTTCTCGCCGACCGGCAACAGCTTCTCGACATAGCCGGGCTGGGCGCGAAAGAAGGTCAGCACGACGTCGCCGGTGTCGTCGCTGGCATAGACGAGGTAGGGCGCGCGCGAATTGCGCGGCGGCGGCGGGCGATGGCGGTCGACCGTGACCTCGAGCGTCACCATGGTTCCGACCGCGGCGTCGCGGATCTTCGGCCGGGCGCGGCGGTCGATCACGCTCGCCGGCAGATGCAGCAGAAGATCGACCAGCCGCGGCGTCTCGCTGCGGTCGAGCAGATAGCGCAGCAGCTTGTCCTGCTTCGGGCCGACCCCTTGCAGGGTCGTGACCTGGGCAAACAGCGGATTGAGCAGGGCTGGGCGCATCGACGAATCCAAGACCGTTTCACACCGTCATGCCCGGCCTTGTGCCGGACATCCACGTCTTTTTTTGGAGCTGATGTCGGCCGGGTCCCGTCTACAAGGCTTCGACGGGCGCGCAAGCCCGGCAATGACGGCATGCGCCCACGGAAACCCCAAAACGCGGCGAATGAGGGCTGACATCGGCCATCGCCATGGCTATATCAAGCCGCCCGGCACGTCCGGGCTTTTGGCGTTGGATGGATTTTGGGACATGACGGGATCGACACGATCGAGCAGCGGGCTCGATGACCGCCGCAAGCGGCTTTTGTTTCGCTGCTGGCATCGCGGCACCCGGGAGATGGACCTGATCCTCGGCCGCTTCGCCGACGCGACCATTGGCGACCTGTCCGACCACGAGCTCGGCGAGCTCGAGCATCTGATCGAGGTCCCGGATCCCGACCTTTATGCGGCGCTGACCGGCGACAAGGTGCTGCCGGCCGAATATGCCACCACGCTGTTTGCCCGCATCAAGGCGTTCCGGGTCGCGGATCCCAGCGCATGAAACAGCCGATGAAATCACCGGCCGCGATGCTCGCGCCCGGCCGGGTGCTGACCATCGCCAACGTCGCCGAGGGCGCCGAGGGGCTCGTCATCTCGGATCTGGCGCGCGCGATCGCGGCGCAGCCGAAGCGTCCGGCGGTGAGCCTTGCCGTGGTGTGCCGCGACGGCGCGCGGATGCAGCAGCTCGCCCGCGCGCTGGAGTTCTTTGCGCCCGATATCGCCGTGATGCAGGTTCCGGCATGGGACTGCCAGCCCTATGACCGCGTCTCGCCGCATGCCGGCATTTTGGCGCAACGGCTCACCGCTTTGGCCAAGTTGTCGCGGCTGGTCGGCAGCGACAAGCCGCTGATCGTACTGACGACGGTGAACGCGGCCGTGCAGCGGGTCCCGGCGCGCGATCAGGTCGCAGCGCAAGCGCTGTCGGTTGCGCCCGGCAATGTGGTGCCGATGGATTCGGTCGTGGCCTGGCTCGAGCACAATGGCTACACCCGTTCGTCCACGGTGCGCGAGCCCGGCGAATATGCCGTGCGCGGCGGCATCCTCGATCTGTTTCCGGCCGGCCTCGACCAGCCGGTGCGCTTCGACTTCTTCGGCGACAGCCTGGAATCGATCCGCACTTTCGATGCCGAGACCCAGCGTACGCTGCTCGACATGCGCGGGCTCGATCTCGTGCCGGTCTCGGAATTCCAGCTCACGACCGAGACCATCCGGCGTTTCCGCATGGGCTATGTCGCCGCGTTCGGCGCGCCGGGGCGCGACGATCAGCTCTATGAAGCCGTCTCCGAGGGACGGCGTCACCCCGGCATGGAGCATTGGCTGCCGCTGTTCCAGGAGCGGATGGACACGCTGTTCGATTATCTCGACGGGGCGACGGTTACGATCGAGCCGCAGGGCGAGGACGCGGCGCGCGAACGCTTCTCGCAGATCGTTGACTACTATGACGCACGGCGCGAGGCGCTGGAGCATCCGGGCAGCGGCGCGGTCTACAAGCCGCTGCCGCCGGACCAGCTCTATCTGACCGAGGCCGAATGGACCAAGCTGCTCGGCGATGCGCCGCTGGCGCGGCTGACGCCGTTCGCGGTGCCCGAAGGCACGCCCGACGTGTTCGACGCTGGCGCGCGGCAGGGCCGCAACTTCGCCCCCGAACGCGCCGACAGCAATGTCAACGTGTTCGAGGCCGTGGTCGGCCATGTCGGCGCGCTGCAGTCACAGCGCAAGAAGGTGGTGATCGCGTTGTGGAGCGAGGGCTCGCGCGACCGCATGGGCGCGATGCTGCGCGACCACAAGCTCGTGAACACGACCAGCGTCAACACCTGGCGGATCGTGCAGGCGACGCCGCGCAACGAAACCATGCTGGCGGTGCTCGGCATGGAATCCGGCTTCGAGACCGACGAGTTCGCCGTCATCAGCGAGCAGGACATTCTCGGCGACCGCCTGGTGCGGCCGCGCAAGGCGAGCCGCAAGCTCGACAATTTCATCTCGGAGGTGACGAGCCTTGCGACCGGCGATCTCGTGGTCCATGTCGAGCACGGCATCGGCCGCTTTGTCGGGCTGCAGACGCTAGAAGTCTCCGGCGCGCCGCATGATTGTCTCGAGCTGCATTATGCCGCCGAAACAAAGCTGTTCCTGCCGGTCGAGAACATCGAGCTGTTGTCGCGCTATGGCTCCGACAGCGCCAATGTCGAGCTCGACCGTCTCGGCGGCGGCGGCTGGCAGGCACGCAAGGCCAAGCTCAAGAACCGGATCCGCGAGATCGCGGGCGAATTGATCAAGATCGCGGCCGAGCGGCAGCTGCACGAGGCGCCGAAATTCCCGCTGCAGCCGCATGTCTATGACGAGTTCTGTGCGCGCTTCCCCTATGAGGAGACCGAGGATCAGCTCGGGGCCATCACCTCGACCTTGAAGGACCTCGAGATCGGCCGCCCGATGGACCGGCTGATCTGCGGCGATGTCGGCTTCGGCAAGACCGAGGTGGCGCTGCGCGCGGCGTTCGCCGTGGCGCTGGAGGGCAGGCAGGTCGCCGTCGTGGTGCCGACCACGCTGCTGGCGCGTCAGCACTCGCGGACTTTCACCGAGCGCTTCCGCGGCTTCCCGGTCAATGTCGCGCAGGCGTCGCGGTTGGTGTCGACCAAGGAGCTCAACCAGGTCAAGAAGGGGCTCACCGACGGCAACGTCGACATCGTCGTCGGCACCCACGCGCTGCTCGGCAAGGCGATCAAGTTCAAGGATCTGGGCCTCCTGATCGTCGACGAGGAGCAGCACTTCGGCGTCAGCCACAAGGAGCGGCTGAAGCAGCTGCGCGCCCAGGTCCATGTGCTGACGCTGTCGGCAACCCCGATTCCGCGCACCCTTCAGCTTGCATTGACGGGCGTCCGCGAGCTCTCGATCATCGCCTCGCCGCCGGTCGATCGCCTTGCGGTGCGCACCTTCGTCGCGCCGCATGATCCCCTGATGATCCGCGAGGCGCTGCTGCGCGAGCGCTACCGTGGCGGTCAGGCGTTCTATGTCGTGCCGCGGATCGAGGACCTCGCCGGCGTCAAGGATTTCCTCGACAAGAACGTGCCGGAGATGAAGGTCGCGGTCGCCCACGGCCAGATGCCGCCGACCGTGATCGAGGACATCATGTCCGCGTTCTACGACGGCAAGTACGACATCCTGCTCTCGACCACGATCGTCGAGTCCGGTCTCGACATCCCGAACGCCAACACGCTGATCGTGCACCGCGCCGACATGTTCGGCCTAGCCCAGCTCTACCAGCTGCGAGGCCGCGTCGGCCGCTCCAAGCTGCGCGCCTATGCGCTGTTCACGCTGCCGGCACAGCAGAAGATCACGGCGCAGGCGGAGCGGCGGCTCAAGGTGCTGCAATCGCTGGAGACGCTGGGGGCCGGCTTCCAGCTCGCCTCGCATGACCTCGACATCCGCGGTGCCGGCAATCTGCTCGGCGAAGAGCAATCCGGCCACATCAAGGAAGTCGGCTTCGAGCTGTACCAGTCGATGCTGGAGGAGGCGATCGTCAACCTCAAGGCCGGCGTCGCCGAGCCGGCCGCCGACCGCTGGTCGCCGCAGATCACGATCGGCATGCCGGTCCTGATCCCCGAGGACTATGTCAACGACCTTAGCGTGCGGCTGTCGCTGTATCGCCGGCTCGCCGATCTCGAGACCGACGAGGACATCGACGCCTTCGCCGCCGAGATGCGCGACCGCTTCGGCGTGCTGCCGGACGAGGTGCGCTATCTGTTCAAGGTCGCGGCGATCAAGGCCTATTGCCGAAGGGCCAACGTCGGCAAGGTCGACGCCGGCCCGAAGGGCGCCGTGATCGCATTCCGCGACAACAGTTTTGCCCATCCGGAGCGGCTGGTGAGCTTCATCCGCCAGCATGGCCAGGCCGCCAAGGTGCGCCCCGACATGAAGGTGGTGTTCTTCCAGGAGTGGGATACGCCGGAAGAGCGGCTCGCCGGCACCACCGAGATCCTGCGCCAGCTCGCCAATCTCGCGGAGAGCAAGAAGGCGGCTTAACACGCGATGCGACGCAAGCCCCCGCTCAGGATCGGATCAAATATGGCGCAACGTGGTCGTCGAGCAGTTTCAGGAACTGCTCGGCGAGAACGCTGAGTTCGCCGATCGTCGGCTTCAGGACTCCGACCTCGTAGTGGATCGCCGGCGCGAAGGGGCGGACGACGAGCTTGCTCGCTCCGCTGGTTCGCCTGAGCGTTTCGGACGCGCTGAGCGCGTCGACGAGGCAGACACCCGCGCCATCGATGACGAGGTTGAGCGCGACGGCAAAGAATTCACACTCGATCGCCGGATGAAACGGCGTACCGCTGGCTTCGAAGGCGCGCGATACCGCGGCATAGGTCGATCGGCTCTGCGAGGTGATGATCAGATCATGTCGCTCGAGAAGATCGGGAGTGACGACTTTCCGGTCAGCCAGTGCATGCGTTGCAGGCATCACGCAGTCCAGGGACATTCGGTAGCGCCGCAATACGACATTGGTGCGGTCGAACGGCGGCTCGGCGACTCCGAAGTCGAATGCACGTGCCGAGACCAGGCTCCGGACATTCTCGGAGCTTCGGGTCAGGAGCCTGATCGTTGTTGACGGGCGCTCGCGCTGGAATCGGCTGACGACGCCCGGAAGCCAGACTATCCCAGGTCCCGGACTCGCGATCGTCAGAACGCCGCGCTTGCCTGCGGAGATTCCGGCAGCGGCGTCCTCCAGTTCGGCAAACCCGGCGAGCGCCCGGATCGCTTCATTGTGCAGCAGATGCGCCTCCGGCGTAGGCACGATATGGCGGCTCTCCCGGCGAAACAGCGCAAAGCCGACATCCGCCTCCAGCCGTTTCAAGGCCGCACTCACAGCCGGCTGCGATACGCCGAGTGCACGCGCGGCCTCGGTTGCCGAGCGATGCTGCATCACAGCATGGAAAATTTCAACAAGCCGTCGATCCATAACCAATATCTATATATCGCTACGATGTCGCTCGTGGTATGAACATGAAGGGAAACGCCAATAATACAAGGAATTTTCGCACATCACGCCGGCGAAATTCCAGATAATGTTACCGCAATCTGAGCGTGACGAGCATTGGCATTATATTTGCTTATGTTTCGAGATGAAGTCGTCTGGAGGGTCTGCGGGGATGAACACAAGCCACGCATCGTGCGCCGCGTCGGTCCTAGCCGCCGAAGCGGTGGTCAAACGCTTCGGCGCCCACACCGTTCTGAACGGCGTGGATCTTGCGCTGGGCACCGGGCAGTCGACCTGCATCATCGGTCCAAGCGGCTCAGGCAAGACGACCCTTCTGCGATGCATGGCGCTGCTGGAGGCTCCTTCCGACGGGCGCGTCGTGATGGAGGGGGCGACGGTCTCGCAGGCCCGGCCATCGTCCGATGTGCGGCTCGCTGCCCGCAAGGTGCGGCCGGAAATCGGAATGGTGTTCCAGCAGTTCAATCTGTGGCCGCACATGACGGTGCTGGGAAACATCATCGAGGCCCCGATGCGGGTGCGCGGGGTCAGCCGGGATGAGGCGGTCGTCACGGCCGAACGGCTGCTTCAGAAGGTCGGCATGGAGGCGAAGCGCGATGCCTATCCGGCCAGGCTGTCCGGAGGCCAGCAACAACGCGTCGCGATCGCCCGGGCGCTTGCCATGCAGCCGAAGATACTCCTGTTCGACGAACCGACGTCGGCTCTCGACCCCGAACTTCGCCGCGAGGTGCTGCAGGTCATGCGCACGCTCGCGCTCGAAGGCATGACGATGCTCGTGGTGACGCACGAGATGGGCTTCGCCCGCCGCGTGGCGAGCCATGTCGTGTTCATGGACGAGGGGATGATCGTTGAGCACGGCACGCCGGCCGCCTTTTTCGAACGGCCGACGACCGAGCGCGCCAGGCGCTTTCTCAATCAGTTTGACGAGTGATCACTGCACGACAGGAGATTGAAGCTCATGCCAAATCTGCGCCGACTTGCCTTCGTTTGCGCGCTCTTTCTCTCGATGACGCCGGCGGCTGCCCAGCAGACGCAGTCGCGCCTCTACGAGATCACCAAGAGCGGGGTACTCAGGGTCTGCATCTGGCCGATGTACTATTCAATTTCGTTCCGCAATCCAGATAGCGGGCAGCTCGAGGGGATCGACATCGATCTCTCCAAGGAGCTCGCCAAGGACATGGGTGTGAAGCTGGACTATGTGGAAACCAGCTTTGGCAGTTTCATCGCCGACCTGCAGGCCAACAAATGCGATCTCGGCATGTTCGGCGTCGGGGCGACGATGAAGCGTGCGCAGGCCGTCGCGTTCTCGGACCCGTATCTGACGAGCGGCGTCTATGCCGTCGTGCGCAAGGGCGGCCCGATCACATCCTGGGCGGATATCGACAAGCCGGGCGTCAACGCCGGCGTCTCGCTCGGCAGCTATGTCGAGAACTTCATGAGGTCCTACTTCAAGAACGCCAAGACCGTCGCGGTCGCACCTCCGGCCACGACCCAGGCTGAGCTGATGGCGCAACGCGTCGACGTCGTCATGACCGATTATCCGGCCTCGATCAAAATGAATGCCCAGTTCGACTGGACCACGACGGTGGCGCCGCCGGAAAACCTGTCCGTGACGCCTTACGCGTACGTCATGAACCAGGGTGACCAGATCTGGCTGAACTACGTGAACCTGTTCGTACGCACCATCAAGCTCGACGGCCGGCTCAAGGCCGCCGCCGAGAAGAACAAGCTCGGACCGATCGTCGCGCCCTGAGACATCAGATGCAAAGCTACAGCTTTCGCTGGGACGTCATCCCGAACAATCTGGGCTTTCTTGCCTCCGGCATGGAAATGACCCTTTTCATTTCAATTGTCACGCTCGTGGTGGCGACCCTGTTGGGGCTCGTCATCGCGATCATGCAGATGTCCCGCTTCCGCATCGCGCGCATCATCGCGCTTTCGGTCGGCGAAATCGTCCGCAATACGCCGATCCTCGTGCAGCTGCTATGGGTCTATTACGTGCTGCCGATCGTCTTCAATGTGAGGATCGATGCGCTGGCCGCATCGATCCTCGGTCTCTCGCTCTATTCGGCGGTGTTCATCTCCGAGGTCTTCAGGGCGGGCATCCAGACCGTTCCGGTCGGGCACCGCGAGGCGGCACAGGTGCTCGGCCTGACGCCCGCGCAGAGCTTTGTGCGGATCGTTGGCCCGCAGGCGATTCGCAGCGTGCTGCCGCCGCTGGCCGCCAATTTCGTCCAGCTCATCAAATATTCCTCGCTTGCGTCCGTGGTGTCGGTCGGCGAGGTCACGCGGCGCGGCATGGAGTTGCCGTCGTCAACGTTCAGGCCGCTGGAAATATTCACCTTCATCGCGGTGGTGTATTTCGCGATCTGCTGGCCGCTCACCCACTCGATCCGCATATGGGAAGCGCGCCTTGCACGACGTTGATCAAGTTCGCCGCGCGGTTTCGAGCGATCGGACCAGCCAGGTCGTGGAGCTGGCGATGCGGCTGATCGGAGTGCCGTCGCCAAATCCGGACGGCGACACGCGCGCCGTGGCGGCGCTGGCGGCCGATCTTCTCAGGGCGCATGTGCCGGGCGTTGCGGTTGAGCTGCATCCGGGGACAGCCGAGATCGTCAACGTCGTCGCGCGGATCAAGGGCCATGCCCCCGGCCGCCGTATCGTGTTCAACGGCCATCTCGACACTTATCCGTTGGGCGAGCGGATGAGCTGGTCGGTCAATCCCGACGGAGAGGTCGTGGGCGGCCGCCTTTACGGCCGCGGTGCGGCCGACATGAAGGGCGGCATTGCGGCATCGATGGCCGCGATGGCCGCACTGGCCGAGCAGCGCGAGGCATGGGCGGGAGAGGTGGTGCTGACGCTCGCCGGCGACGAGGAAAGCATGGGTCCGTACGGCACCAAATACCTGCTCGACCAGGTCTCCCATGCCAGCGGCGACGCCGTGATCATTGGCGACGCCGGTTCGCCGATGGTGCTGCGCTTCGGCGAGAAGGGATTCCTCTGGATCGAGATCGAGGCGGAGGGCAACGCGGCGCACGGCGCGCATGTCCATCTCGGCATCAATGCGATCGATCGCTTGCGCGAAGCGCTGGACAGAGTGAGTAAGCTGCGCAGCCTGGCGGTTGTGATGCCGGTCAATGTCGCGGATGCCATCCGCCGCGCAAGGCCTGTCTCCGAACCGTTGTGCGGCGCCGGCGAAGCCGACGTCCTGTCGAGCGTCACGGTCAACATCGGAACGGTGAGTGGCGGTTCGTCACCGAACCTGGTGCCGAGCCAGGCTCGGGCCGCTATCGACCTGCGTCTGCCGGTCGGCGTCACGTCGGAAGCTGTTTTGGCGCTGTTGCGAGAGGTGCTCGATCTGCCCGGGATCACATGGCGCGTGTTGCGCTGTTTCGAACCCAATCACACCGGCCCCGGTGACGAGATCGTCACGCGCTGCGCAACTGCGGCGACGGACATCATCGGCAGGGCGCCGGCGATCAACATGCGCGTCGGCGGCTCCGATGCGCGCTGGTTTCGCATGGCCGGAATCCCGACGGTCGTCTATGGACCGACACCTCACAACATGGGCGCGCCGGACGAGTACGCTGACATCGCCGAACTGGCGACGGTGTCGCGCGTGCACGCGCTGACCGCCTTCGACATGCTGACAAGAGAGAACAGAAAATGAGCGATGTGGCGGGTTTTGTGGGTCCGGAAACATTCATGGGATTGCCGGCGGGATTACCGCGGCCGGGCAGCCGCGCTGCCGTGCTCGGCGTGCCGTTCGACTGCGGCACGCATCCGTTCCGCGTCGGCGCCCGGCAAGGTCCGCTGGAGGTCCGGCGGGAGTCGCGGCTCATTCGCCGCTATCATCCGTCGCTCGCCGACGTCGACGTGCTGTCATTGCTGGGGGCGGTCGATGCCGGCGATGTTGCCTTGGTGCCGGGACGCATCGAAGACGCCTTTGTCAAGATCGAGGCTGCCGCTGGCCAGATTCTCGAGCTTGGCGCGGTGCCGGTCGGGATCGGCGGCGACGGTTCGGTCTCGCTTCCGCTGATGCGGGCCGCCGCCCGGTATCACAAGGATCTCGTCGCACTGCATATCGACAGCCATACCGATGCATATCCGTATACGCCGGACGATCGGTACAATGCGGCCACGCAGTTCACCAACGCGGCGCAGGAAGGCGTGGTGAACGCCGGCCGATCCTGGCACATCGGCGTGCGCGGCTTCACCTATTGCCCGGGTGTGCTCGAACATACGCGGTCGCTCGGATTTCGCGTCGTCACGATCGAGGAGCTGATGCGGCGTGGTTTCGCGCAGACCGTCGCGGAATTCAGCCAAGTCGTCGGCGCGCGGCCGGTCTATCTGTGCTGGGACATGGATGTGTTCGATCCATCGGTTGCTCCCGGCGTCTGCACGCCCGCCTGGGGAGGCCTGTCGGCCCGTGAGGGGATCGAATTGCTGCGCAGCCTTTCAGGCTTGAATATCGTCGCGATGGATTTCAACACGGTCAGCCCGCCACAAGACGTTCAGGGGATGGCCGCCCAGCTCTGCGCCCATATGATCATGGAGGCTCTCGTGCTGCTTGCCGCGGGCATGGGGCTGTTGCCGGACTGAAATCGCGGCGGCTTGAAGGGTCATGCTGCGCCGGCGATGACCGTGCCCTAAAATCCGCGGGCCTTACGACGCTGCGCGCTCCGACGTCCCGAACAGCCGCCCCAGCAGCGATAGCGCGGAATCGCCCGGCATCAGCGTTGCGACGCTGACGGCGGGCTCGGAGCGGGCATCGCGGCGGCCGTTCTGGGTGTGCCGCATCACGCTCGCCAGACGCCGCGTGATCGCCTGCGCGTTGCGCAGGTCGGTGCCGGCGAATGCCACGACCAGCGAGCGGTCGTCATGCACCGCGCCGAAATCGGCCCGGCGCATCAGCCGGCTGATGATCCGTGCGCCGTCGAACTGCGCGCGCGGCTGCGTATTGTCGAAGGTGAAGCGTGCCACCGAGAGCGCGCCGCCGCGCTCGGCGGTCTGGTAGACGGCGGTCGCGAAGTCGCGCTCGAACGCGGCCTTGGTGAGCAGGCCGGTGCGGGCATCGATCAGGCCCTTGGCGTCGATCGCCTTCAGCATGCGGCCGAGCCGCGCCTCGAAGGCGTGCTGGCGGATCATCGGCAGCGCCATGTCGGCGATGCGGGTCGGCCCGGCCGTGACGATCTCGAGATTGGGCAGCTCGTATCGCGGCGTCAACTCGCCCGAAGCGACGATCACGGGCAACGGGCGGAAGCGGACGTCCTCGGTCAGCACGGTCAGGAATGCATCCATCACCCGCGGCGTGAAGCCTTCCGCCAGCACGATGCCGTCGATGTCGCGGCTACTGAGATGCTTGGCGGCGGCCTCGATGCTGAGCGCGCCGACCACGCCGGCGCGTTCGCCGAGCGCGACCGACAGCGTCGGGTAGGCGCCGCCGCGGCCGATCAACAGCGCGGTGGCCTCTCCGATCGGATCGATGTCAGACAGGGCGATCGGTGCCGGCGGCACCAGGCGGCGCATCACGGTGGCATGCAGCGCGCGAACGCGTAACGACGCGTTGAGCCGGGCGACCAGCCGATCCGGCAGACCCTTGCTCTGGAAGAATGCGATCACGGTGTCGGGCAGGGTGGTCGCGGGATCGACCGCGATCAGCGGCAGATACGGCGCGCGGGCGGCGGCGCGCTTGGCGAGACCCGACAGGGTGACGAAGTCGACGCCCTCGGCGGCCGCGATGATCGCGGCCGGCTTGACCTGCTCGATGGCCCGTCCGACCTCGTTCCAGTCGGTGACCACGACCGGGAACAGTTTCGTCTCATCGAGGGCTGCGGCAAACGACGGCTTTGTCGACGCCGATACGATGAGGACCGGACCTTGTTGGGACATTCGAACGCTCGAAACCAATGCTTAAGATCAGCAACGGCTGCGATGCTAGTTCGCATGGCTTAATGCGGCGTCAACACAATGATAAGACTAACACAATGATAAGATTTTAACTCAACCCGGCGCCGCCACGGTCACGAAATGCCTCGACCATCAAGGGGTTAAGCCCAAGTTCTGTGAGGGCGTCGCGGGCGCGCGCATTGTCCTGTGCCCGTCCGGCCAGCCGGTGGCCGCTGAGACGGTCCGGCAATGCGGTGAGCAGCGCCCCCTGGCCGAGGCGGCGCGACCACTCCTGCAGCTCCTGGGCGAGGAAGCGGTAGCCGCCGACCGTCATCACCCCCGACGGCGGCGCGGTGATGTTGATGGCCCCGGTCGCGCGATCGACCCGCGCGGCATATTCGGTGTCGACGAAATCGCGCGGCGGCGGCGCAATCAGGCTGTCGCCGGGCGGAGGCGGCGGCGCATAGGCGGCGACCGGCACCATCGGGCCGCGCAGGCCGAGCGTGCCCTTCGGCGTCAGCAGGATCTCGCCGGCGACCGATGCGCCGGGCGCTTCGCGCGGCGCACTGTGCGGCCCCGGCTTGATCACGGCCGGCGATCCGTCCTCGGCGGTGCGGCGGGCGCCGAACAGCCCGGCCTCGCCGAACAGATAGACGTCGGTCATGGTCACCCGCCGCGAGCTCCAGTGCGCGCTGGAGGCAACCTGCTCGGGCGTACGCCAGAGGCCAATCACCGTGCGCAGGCTGGGCAGGCGCTCCGACAGGCCGCGCTCGTCGAGCCGCAGCGCGAGCTGCGCCGGCGCGATCAGCGTGTTGCAGGTGTGATCGTTGAACTGGGTCTCGAACGCGTCCTCGTCGAACGGGTGGTGCAGCACCAGCGTTCCGCCCGACAGCAGCCAGGTCACCAGCGACGCGCAGATGCCGGCGAACGACATCGGCGCGAACGCCGACATGATGGTGGCGCCCTGCGGCAGATCGCTCTCCAGCGACATCGCGAGCCCGCCGGCGATCAGGCCGAAATGCGCCCGCGGCACCGGACGAAGACCCTCGCTGGTGACGTCGAAGGAGATCAGCGCCGGCTTGCGCCCGTCCTGTATCATAGGGCGCGAGGCCCGGGAGTCCTCCAGGATCGCCTGGTCGAGCGAGGCCATGCCTTCGGGCAGATCGCTCCCGAAGCCGCAGACATGGCGGATCGAGAACGCTTCCGCCGCGGCGTTCATGGCGATGTCGGCATAGGAGACGCCGTCGATCCGGCCGCAGCTGACGATCGCCCGCGCCGCGGTGCGGTTGAGCACGGACGTCAGCTCGGCCTGCCGCCACAGCAGCGGTAGCGGCACCACCACGAGGCCGACCCGATGCGCGGCAAGGACGGTCAGAGCGAATTCAACCGTGCCGGGCAGCTGTACGGCGATCACCGTGTTGGCCGGCAATCCGCTCTGGACGAAGTGGGCGGCGATCGCCGAGATCGCGCGGTCGGCCTGGGCATAGGTCAGGCGCTTGCGGGTCTGTCCGGTGATGCGCAGCTTGTTGAGCGGGTCGACCAGCGCCAGCGCCTCGGGCTGCCGCGCCAAAGTGCGCTTGAACAGGGTATCGAGCGTTGGCGAGGTGATCGACTGGTTCACGGGTTCAACGTCGGTTGCATCGCTTCGCTCGGACCAGGTCATGCCGCGTCGGGTCGTATCACTCGGCAAATCATCTGGATTGCGTGCCGGGCTTCTGCCACCAGGTCTCCGGCAGGTAGCCCGTCAACGCCGTGGTCGAAGGCCGTTCTATCCGATTCCAGCGCGCGATCCATTGCTCTCCCAAGTTAAATAGGGGGATAGCGTAGAAGCCCGACATCAGGGCCCGGTCCAGCGCCCGCACCGCCGAGACGAAGGCCGGCCGCTCGCGCGCCGCGAGCAGCGCCGCGATCATGGCGTCGATGGCGGGATCCTTGGCGCCCATGTAATTCCTTGTGCCCGGCACATCGGCGGCCTGGCTGCTCCAGTAGAACCACTGCTCGTTGCCCGGCGACAGCGACTGGTCCCAGCGGATGGGGATCATGTCGAAGTCATAGCCGACCCGGCGCTGCTCGAACTGCACCGCGTCGACCACCCGCACCGCGGCTTCGATGCCGGCCCGCTTCAGGTCGTGCTGATAGGCGAGGGCGATCCGCTCATGCTCGCGCGTCGTCACCAGGATCTCGATGCGCAGCGGCGTCCCTGTCGAGCGCTGCTTCAAGACCGTGCCGTCGAGCGCGTAGCCCGCCTCGGCGAGCAGCGCGAGCGCACTGCGCAGGAGGCCGCGGTCGCGCCCCGACCCGTCGGTGACCGGCAGACGATAGCGGCCGTCGAGGATATCGGGCTGGATGTGCGACAGATATGGCTTGAGCAGCTCGCGCTCGCGATCGTCGGCGGGGCGGCCATAGGCGGACAGATCCGATCCGGCGAAGAAACCGCCGGCGCGCGAAAACAGTCCGAAATAATAGTTGCGGTTGACCCATTCGAAATCGAACAGCATCGCCAGTGCCTGACGCACCCGCAGGTCGGCGAATTTCGGCCGACGGCTGTTGAACACCAGGAATTCGGAAGGCCGCGGCGTGCCGATCTTGATGGTGTCGCGGATCACCTCTCCATTGCGCGCCGCCGGGAAGTCATAGCCGTCGTGCCAACGCAACGGCTCGGTCTCGGTCCGGAAATCATACAGGCCGCGCTTGAAGGCCTCGAACATGCCGTTGGCCTCGCGGTAGTAATCGAGCCTGATCTCGTCGAAGTTCCAGAGGCCTTGGTTGACGGGCAGGTCGCGGCCCCAATAATTGGGATCGCGCGTGAAGGTGACGCTGGCGCCGGGCTTGACCGCCGTCACGCGGTAGGGGCCGGACCCGATCGGCGGGGCCAAGGTGGTTTCCTCGAATTTTTCGGGGTCGATGACGTGCCGCGGCAGGATCGGCATCAGGCCGAGGATCAGCGGCAATTCGCGATCCGCCACACCGCCGAAATCGAACCGGACCGTGAGCGGGTCGAGCGCCTCGGCCTTTGCGACTTTCGAATAATACTGACGGTGCATCGGACGGCCGTGGTCGCGCAGCAGCGCCAGCGAGAACAGCACGTCGTCGGCCAGCACCGGCCGGCCGTCCGAGAAGCGGGCGCGGGGGTCGATGTGGAATGTCACATAGCTTCTGGCGTCGTCGGTCTCGACGCTGCGCGCGAGCAGGCCGTACAGCGTGAACGGCTCGTTATTGCCCCGCGCCATCAGGCTTTCGTAGACATAACCGCGCTCGTAGCCGTAGCCCCTGACCTGCTGCACGGGGACGCCCCTGATGATCAGGGGATTGAGGCTGTCGAAGGTGCCAATCACACCCTGGACTAGGCGGCCGCCCTTGGGAGCGTCGGGATTGGCATAGGGCAGGTGGGTAAAGTCGGGTGGCAGCGCGGGGGCGCCATGCATCGCGATCGCGTGGCTCTCGGCGGCGGCCGCAGGGACCAGCCCGCTCGTCAGGAATGCCAAGCCCAGGAATCCCAACACCAGCCAGATGGCGGCCCATGCGGCGCGCCAGGTGTGCCCGGGAACACGTGCGTGAGGCGCCGGATTTGATTCGCGAAACGTCACGTCCGGAGGTTTATCACAGGCCGCTGAAACTCGCCGCGAGATGGGCGCAAATCCGCTTGTCGGCATTGATCTTTCCGCGCGCCGCTGTATTGAAGGCGTGCAATTCGAAGGCGGGAACGCCTGTCACGTATCCGCCTCAATTGACTAGGAGACAGCCGCCCAAACGGCTATGTGTCGGCGCCTGCAGCGGTTTCGGGCTTCCGTTCAGAAAGGGTTTTCCGCAATGAATTTCCGTATCTTGGCCGCCCCGGTCCGGCCGCATGGGCGAATTGTTGCCCTGATGGCGGCGACGGCATTCTCTGCAGCGCTCCTGGTTCCTGCCGCTCGGGCCCAGCAGCCGGCAGCGCCGGCGCCTGCGGCACCGAAGGCTGCGCCCAAGGCGGCACCCAAGGCAGCTCCGAAGGCTCCGGCGGCCCAAGCGCCCGCCCAAGCACCGGCCGCCGGCCAGCCGCCCGCTGCGGCCGCCCAGCCGCCGGCGCAGGATCAGCAGATCCAGCTGATCTACGCCCCCTGGACCAAGTTCTGCCTGAAGGGCCAGGAAGCCAACGCCAAGCAGGTCTGCTTCACCGGCAAGGACGGCCGCATCGAGTCCGGCCAGCCGGTGATCGCCGCCGTGATCATCGAGCCGGAAGGCGAGCCGAAGAAGATCCTGCGCGTCACGCTGCCGCTCGGCATGCAGCTCGTGCACGGCACCCGCATCATCGTCGACGGCAACCCGCCGCAGCAGGCGCCCTATGTGATCTGCTTCCAGAACGGCTGCATGTCCGACTATGAAGCAACGCCCGAGCTGATCGCCAACATGAAGAAGGGCCAGAACCTCGTGGTCCAGGCGATCAATTCGAACGGCGCGCCGCTGACGCTGCCGCTGCCGCTCAACACCGAATTCGCCAAGGCCTATGACGGGCCGCCGACCGATCCGAAGGTGTTCGAGGAAAACTCGAAGAAGCTGCAGGAAGAGTTGCAGAAGCGCGCCGAAGAGCAGCGCAAGAAGCTGGAAGGCGCGGGCGGTGGCTCTGCGCAGGCTCCGGCGCCGGCCAACCCGGCGGCCAAGTAAACACTTCAATCACGCGTTCAAGAAAACGCGAGATCATCGCGATCAAAAGGCGCTCGCAAGGGCGCCTTTTTTGTCATGCGAAACAGACTGGCTGCTGGCAGCCTGTTGCGCTGGTGATCGCGCAGATCGTGTGCGATGGTCATCGAAGGGTGCTTCGATTGCGTCGCGCTATGAGCGCGCATCGTCGGTGCCTGGTCCGGACAAGTCCGGCGTCGAAGTACAATCATAAATCCGATACGGGAGGCCAGACGAAAGTGCGGACAGCGCCTTCGATGCGCAAATGCGCGCGTGGTTCTTCCGCGAATCCTGGCCGCCGCTCGCAGTCATGGAAGTCGCGCAATGTCCCAGCAAGTCAGCACGCAGCGGCGGGAACTGCGCTCCCGGCCTCGGGAGCAGCCGACCGGCGGTGCTTCGGTCGATGCTGGCGTTCGCGTCAGCCAGGACAACATCCCCGGAACGTTTCATCCCGGCATCGTCCATCTCGCGCTGGCGATGGGCGGCTTCGCAATCGGCATCGCCGAATTCGCGACCATGAGCTTGTTGCCGTTCTTCGCCCACGACATGCACATCAGCGAGCCCCAGGCCGGCCACGCGATCAGCGCCTACGCGCTCGGCGTCGTCGTCGGTGCGCCGGTGATCGCGGTGCTGTCGGCGCGCATGATGCGGCGGACGCTGCTGATCGCGCTGATGGGCTTCTTCGCGCTGATGAACGGCCTTTCGGGGCTCGCGCCCGATTATCACACCATGCTGGTGCTGCGCTTCCTGGCGGGGCTGCCGCACGGCGCCTATTTCGGCATCGCCATGCTGGTCGCGGCCTCGCTGGTCCCGACGGACAGGCGCACGGCGGCTGTCGGCCGCGTGCTGCTGGGGCTCACCATCGCGACCACGATCGGCGTTCCGCTCGCCAACGGGGTCGGGCAGGCGATCGGCTGGCGCTGGGCCTTCGCGATCGTCGCCGGCCTCGCGCTCTTGACCGCGATCCTGGTCCTGATCTTTGCCCCGCGTGATGCCGCCAACAGCAAGGCGAGCCCGCTGCGCGAACTGTCGGCGCTCGGACGCAAGCATGTCTGGCTAACGCTGGCGATCGGCGCCATCGGTTTCGGCGGGCTGTTCTCGGTCTACACCTATCTGGCGTCGACCATGCTGGCGGTGACCCACACCTCGCCCGCGCTGGTGCCGGTTACGCTGTGCGTGTTCGGCGCCGGCCTCACTGCCGGCAACATCATCGTGCCGCGCTTCGCCGACCGCGCGCTGATGGCAACCGCAGGCGGGCTCCTGCTGTGGTCGGCGGCGACGCTCGCGCTCTATCCGCTGGCGGCAGGAAATTTCTGGACGCTGACCGCCGACGTGTTCCTGATCGGGCTGGGGGGGGCGCTCGCCACCGTGCTGCAGACCCGCCTGATGGACGTCGCGGGCGAGGCACAGAGCCTCGCCGCGGCGCTCAACCACTCCGCCTTCAACGTCGCCAATGCGCTGGGACCGTGGCTCGGCGGAATGGCGGTTGCCGCGGGTTATGGCTGGACGTCGACCGGCCTCGTCGGCGCGGGGCTGGCGCTGGCGGGATTTGCCGTCTGGGCGATCGCGGTTGTCTTGGCCAGGCGCGAGGGGGTGTGAGCGTGGCAGCGCAAACGCCGTGGCATTCGCCGGAGCGCCGCCGGACCTCAGTTCAGCGACGGATTGCGCGGACGGTAGCCGCCCGATTTGTCCTTGATGAAGATCTCCGCCACCTGCGAATGCCGGATCGGCTCGCCGGACTCGTCGGGCAAGAGGTTCTGCTCCGAGACATAGGCGACGTACTCGGTCTCCGAGTTTTCCGCGAGCAGATGGTAGAACGGCTGGTCCTTGTGGGGCCGCATGTCCTCGGGGATCGACAGCCACCATTCCTCGGTGTTGTTGAACTCCGGGTCGATATCAAAAATCACGCCCCGGAAGGAGAACACCCGGTGACGGACGATCTGCCCGATCTGAAACTTGGCGGTGCGCGCTTTGATCATGGTTCGTCGATAGACCAACATTGTGGCCGATGCTAGGGGCTAAGGCCCGAATTAGCCCACGCTTTACCGATTCCAGCCCTGCAAAAACGACCCGAAATCCGGCCGAGAAACTACTTTCAGAATGATCGATATCCTCAATCTGGCGTTGCCGTATTTCGGCTTGATCTTCATCGGTTACGCGTGCGGCAAGGCCAAGGGTTTGCCCGAGAGCGGGCTCGCCTGGATGAATTTCTTCCTGCTTTACGTTTCGTTGCCGGCGCTGCTGTTCGGGATCATGTCCAAGACGCCGTTTGCGGAGCTGAACAACCCGCCATTCCTGATCGCCACCACGCTCGGAACCGTGCTCGCATTCTTCCTGGCGATGGTCGCGGGCAAGGTGATCGGCGGGCTCACGCTGCGCGAGGCGACGCTGGCCGGCCTGTCGGGCGCCTACGGCAATATCGGCTATATGGGGCCCGGCCTCGCGCTCGCCGTGCTCGGCGCCAAGGCGGCGGCGCCGACCGCGCTGATCTTCTGCTGCGACAGCATCTTCCTGTTCTCGATCGTGCCGCTGCTGATCGAGCTCACCGACCGCGACCATCCCTCGCTGCTGCACGCACTCGGCGTGGTGCTGCGGCAGATCGTGCAGAACCCGCTGATCATGTCGGCGGTGTTCGGGGCGCTGGTCGCCGCGTTTCACATCCCGATCCCGGTCGCGCTCGATCGCACCATCCAGTTCCTGGAAAACGCCGCCGCGCCGACGGCGCTGTTCGTGCTCGGCATCACGGTGGCGCTGCGGCCGTTCGAGCGGGTGCCGTGGGAGGTCCCGGGCGTGGTCGCGATCAAGCTTTTGATCCATCCGCTGCTGGCGTTCGGCCTGATGCTGCTGTTCGGCCCGTTCGCGCAGCCTTGGGCTGCGACAGCGGTGCTGATGGCCTCACTGCCGCCGGCGCTCAACGTGTTCGTGATCGCGCGGCAGAACGACACCTGGATCGAGCCGGCGTCGGTCGCGGTGCTGATCGGCACCTTCGCCTCGGTGGTCACGCTGACCAGCGTGATGTGGTTCATTCAGAGCGGACGGCTGGTGTTTCCCTGATCGGCGCGCTTCTTATTTGACGCGTTTTCTTAACGCGAACCGGTACCCACTTCGCTCGAAAACGCTTTGCTCACCGCCGCCACGACGGCGCGAGGCCTTCGCGCATCGCGAGGCGCCGCAACGGGCCGAATGCGCCGAGCAGATGCAGGCCGGCAGCGCGCGCCGTCTGCATGCCGAGGAAATCGCTCAGCAGCGATCGGTTGGCGATGTCGATCGCCCAGGTCCGGCTGGCGACATCGGGGCGCCGCGCCGCCTGGTAGCGCGACAGCACATTGGGCGCGCCGGGATCTTCGCCACGACCGATCGCCTGCCCCGTGATCTCGGCGATATCAGCGGCATCGCGCAGTCCCATATTGAGGCCCTGCGCGCCGATCGGCGGCAGCACATGGGCGGATTCCCCGACCAGCGCGATCCGGTCCTTGGCGAATTGCCGCGGCCGTTCGATCGCCAGCGGAAACACGTGACGGCCGCCCTGGACCTCGACGCGGCCGAGGATCGAATGCGATTGTCGCTCGGCGGCGACGGACAATTCGTCGTCCCCGAGTGCCATCAGCCGTTCGGCCTCCTTGGGCGCCGAGACCCAGACCACGCTGCTTCTGACGCCGCTGAGCGGCACGAACACGCAGGGGCCGTGCTCGGTGTGGAACTCGGTCGAGATGTTGTGGTGCGGCCGGGTGTGGGTGACGTTGAAGGTGAGGGCGGACTGCCCGAGCTCGCGGCTTGTCACCTCGATGCCGGCGGCCTCGCGGGACAATGAATTGCGCCCGTCGGCACCGACCACGAGCCGGGCCTGAAGCGACTGGCCCTGCCGCGTCACCACAGTGACCGCGGCATCGTCCGGCCGCACCGAGGCGGCTTCATCGTCGAACCGCCTCAGCGCGGTCATTTCGCCGGCGCGGTCCTCGAGCGCCGCGACCAGCGAGCGGTTGTCGATGTTGAAGCCGAATTGCTCGCGGCCGATCTCGTCGGATGAGAAGCGCACCTCGGGCGCGCGGATCAGGCGGCCGGTGTCGTCGACGAGGCGCATGGTCTTGAGCGCCGCCGCTCGGTCGCTGCAGCGCCGCCAGACGTCCAGCCGATCCAGGATATCGGTCGAGGCACCGAGCAGCGCGGTGGTCCGGTTGTCGGCATAGGGCGCGCGGCGCGCCAGCAGCGCAGTCCGCGCACCTGCGTCGGCAAGGGCAATCGCAGCCGTTAATCCGGCCGGACCGCCGCCTATTACGATAACGTCATAATCCAGCGAGCTGTCGGTCATATCAGGACATTTGACATGCTTGGCCCAATTTTCAAGCCATCGGTAACCACCAAGAGTTTCCAACGCTTTGCGCGGCGGAACGCCGCAAGACCGCATATGCAAACCGGTCCGATTCCTGATAGCACTCGGCCGATGGAGCATTCGAGCCAGCCCGATGCGTTGCCAGAACGGATGCGGACCGCCGCATTCACCGTTCATATTTTCACGGCGCTCGGCGCCGGGGTCGCGCTGCTGGCGATGCTGGAGGCGGTGCGCGAGCACTGGGCCAACATGTTCGCCTGGCTCGGGGTTGCGCTGGTCATCGACGGGATCGACGGCCCGCTGGCGCGCCGGCTCGACGTGGTGCGGCTGCAGCCGAACTGGTCGGGCGAGGTGCTCGACCTGGTGGTTGATTTCGTCACCTATGTGTTCGTGCCGGCCTATGCGATCACCGCGAGCGGCATGTTGCTGCCGCTGGCGGCGCCGATCCTCGGCATCGGCATCGTGGTCTCCAGCGCGCTGTATTTCGCCGACCGCCGCATGAAGGCCGATGACAACCATTTCCGCGGTTTCCCGGCGCTGTGGAATGCGGCGGCGTTCTACCTGTTCCTGCTGCACCTGCCGCCGGTGTTCTCGACGATCGTGGTCGCGCTCCTGATCGTGCTGACCTTTGCGCCGTTCCACGTGCTGCATCCGCTGCGTGTGGTGCGGCTGCGCTGGCTGACGCTGTGGCTGCTCGGCGCATGGGCGCTGCTCGGCATGTACACGCTTGCCAACGATTTCGTGGTCGGAGCCCCGATCACCTTCGGTCTCTGCGCCATCGCCGTCTACATCATCGGCAGCGATACCGTGATCCGCCGGATGAAAGCCTTCAGAGCATGATGCAACTGATCACCAGCCCGGAAGCCTGGGCGGCGCTGCTGACCCTGACTGCGCTCGAGATCGTGCTCGGCATCGACAACGTCATTTTCCTGTCGGTGATCGTGTCGCGGATCCCGCCGGCGCAGGCCAAGCGCGCGCGGCAGATCGGCCTGCTGCTGGCGCTGGTGTTTCGCATTGTGCTGCTCTCGATCCTGGTCTGGCTGATCGGGCTGACCCAACCGGTGATCACCGTCAGCGACGTCGCGCTGTCGTGGCGCGACATCATCCTGATCGGCGGCGGCCTGTTCCTGATCGCGAAAGCAACCCACGAGATCCACGGCGAGGTCGAGGCGCGCGAGGCGGAAGCCGACGACAGGCCGAGCGCCAGCGCGTTCTTCTGGGTGATCGTGCAGATCATCATCATCGACCTGGTGTTCTCGCTGGATTCGATCATCACCGCGATCGGCATGGCGCAGGACATCGAGATCATGATCGCGGCGGTCGTGATCGCCTGCGTCATCATGTACATCTCGTCGGGACCGGTGGCGCGCTTTGTCGCGGAGCATCCGACCACCAAGATGCTGGCGCTGGCCTTCCTGGTGCTGATCGGCGTGGCGCTGGTGGCCGACGGCTTCAAATTCCACATCCCGCGCGGCTACATCTATTTCGCGATCGCCTTCTCGGCCGCGGTCGAGGCGTTCAACGTCATGGCCAAGCGCAACCGCAGGAAGCCGGCGCGCTGATGGGCATGATCTCCGCGCAAACGCTGCGCGTTTGTCGCGAGGGAAAGCCGGTTCGCACTTTTCCGGATCGTGCCGTAGCGGGTTCCGGCCCGCTTGGTTGACAAGCCGGCCGCGATGGCATTCGCTCGCTTGACGCTGATATCTGAGGGGAGCGACGACATGACCAAGGCTGTGCGCGTGCACCAGGTGGGGGGCCCGGAAGTCCTGACCTATGAGGACGTCGAGGTGGGCGCGCCGGGGACGGGCGAGGTCCGGATCCGCCAGCACGCGGTCGGTCTGAACTTCATCGACGTCTATTTCCGCACTGGTCTCTACAAGGCGCCCGGCCTGCCGTTCATTGCCGGCAATGAGGCTGCCGGCGAGGTGTTGGCCGTGGGTCCGGGCGTGACCAATTTCCACCCCGGCGATCGCGTCGCCTATTACTATAATCTCGGCGGCTACGCGTCCGAGCGCGTCATCCCGGCCGACAAGCTCGTCAAGCTGCCCGACCATATCACCTACGAGCAGGGCGCCGTGCTGATGCTGAAGGGCCTCACGGTCTGGTATCTCCTGCACAAGACCTTCAAGGTCGAGCACGGCCATCGCGTGCTGATCCACGCCGCGGCGGGCGGCATCGGGCTGCTCGCCTGCCAATGGGCGCGGGCACTCGGCGCGCATGTCATCGGTACCGTCGGCTCGAAGGCGAAGGCCGATCTCGCACTCGCCAATGGCTGCGATCACGTCATCCTCTACAACGAGGAGAACTTCGTGGAACGCGTCAAGCAGATCAGCCGCGGCGAGCTCTGCGACGTCGTCTATGACGGTGTCGGCAAGACCACGTTCCCGGGATCGCTGTCCTGCCTCAGGCCGCGCGGCCTGTTCGTCTCCTTCGGCAACGCGTCGGGTCCGGTGCCGCCGTTCCCGCTCGCCGAGCTCAACAACCACGGCTCGCTGTTCGCGACGCGGCCCAAGCTCAACGACTATGTCGGCACCCGCAAGGAGCTGCTCGAAGGCGCCGACACGCTGTTCGCCGCCGTGATCAACGGCAAGCTGCACGTGCCGATCAACCACGCCTATGCGCTGAAGGATGCGGCCAAAGCGCATATCGACCTCGAGAGCAGGGCGACCACCGGCGCGGCGATCCTGCGGCCGTAATTCTCGCCGTCATTGCGAGCCACCCGGTCGGCGCAAAGCGCCGCCGGATGACAGGCTCCGCGAAGCAATCCACCTCTCCACCCGGTAAGATGGATTGCTTCGTCGCTTCGCTCCTCGCAATGACGAGCGGGGAGGATCCTACGCCACCCGCCGCGCAGCGCCGACCTTGGTCAGCACCGTATCCAGGCAGTCGATGACAAGGGAAATCTCCTCCCGCGTCACGTTCAGCGCCGGCATGAAGCGCAGCGTGTCCGGCTGCGGCGAGTTGATCAGCACGCCGGCCGCGAACGCCTCGGCAACCACGGCCGCGCCGATCGGCATCTTCAGGTCGAGCGCCAGCAAGAGGCCGCGCCCCCTGATCTCGCCGAGACCGTGCCGCGACGACAGCCGCTGCAATTCGCGTTCGAGCAAAAGGCCGGCATCGACGACCGATTTCAGGAAATCGGGCTTTCCGATCTGATCGAGCACGACAAGCCCCGCGGCGCACATCAGCGGATTGCCGTTGAAGGTGCCGCCCTGATCGCCATGATCGAAGCACGAGGCATGCTCGGTCGCGAGCAGGGCCGCGAGCGGCACGCCGCCGCCGATGCCCTTGCCGAGCGTCATGATGTCGGGCTCGATCCCGGCGTGCTGATAGCCGAACAGCTTTCCGGTCCGGCCGATGCCGGTCTGGATCTCGTCGACAATGAGCAGCAGGCCGCGCTGCTGGGTCAGCGCCCGCAACTCCTTCAAAAACTCATCCGTCGCGGGCCAGACGCCGGCCTCGCCCTGGATCGGCTCCAGCATGATCGCGACCGTCGACGACGAGATCAGCTTTCGCACCGACTCGATGTCGTTCAGCCTGGCTTTGCGGAAGCCCGAGACCTTCGGCTCGAACAGCGGCTCGAACGCCTTCTTGCCCGAGGCCGACATGGTCGCGAGCGTGCGGCCGTGGAAGCCGCCTTCGAAGGTGATGATCTCGTGGGCACCATTCTTGTACTTGGCGCCGAATTTCCGCGCGAGCTTGATCGCGCCTTCATTGGCCTCCGCGCCTGAGTTCGCAAAGAACACCTGGTCGAAGCAGCTGTTGTCGACCAGCAACTTTGCCAGTTTCAGGCTCTGCTCGTTGTAGAACGCAGGACTTGGCGTCAGCAGCCGTCTCGCCTGCGCGGCCAGCGCGTCGGCCACGATGACCGGCGAGTGGCCGAGGGGATTGACGGCCCAGCCCTGCACGAAATCGAGATAGCGGTTGCGGTTGCTGTCCCACAAATACGAGCCGGCGCCGCGCACGAACACGACCTCGGGGCGAGCGGTGATGTCCATCAGCGCATCGAACGGATGGGTAGCGTTGGTCATGTCGATCTCCTCTGGGGTCGGTGTGGGGATTAAGGGCAGGCCGAAAAGCAAGAAGGCCGCGCTGGGGGCGCGGCCTTCTCGAAAACCTTGGCTGATTTATCAATCAGCGATGGCGTCGGACACGGCGCAGCCCAGCATCGTCGCGAGTGCGACGACGGTTGATGGCGCGGCGGTGGGTCCGGTTCAGCTTCATGGCGGAGGGCCATACAGCCGAACGCCGGAACATGTCAAGCGTCAGAATCCGGCGACGCTGCCGTGGAGGTCGTATTGGTCGGAGCGCTCGATCTTGGCGGTGACGATCTCGCCGACCTTCAGCGGGCGGCGGCTGGTGAGGTAGACGGCGCCGTCGATCTCGGGCGCATCGGCCTTTGACCGGCCCTTGGCCACCGTGGGGCCAACCTCGTCGATGATGACCTGCTGGCGGGTGCCGACCTTGCGCTTCAGGCGCCGGGCAGAAATCTTCTGCTGCCGCGCCATCAGCGCATTCCAGCGCTCCTGCTTGATCTCGTCGGGCACGGCATTGGCAATCGCGTTCGACGCGGCACCGGCAACCGGCTCGTATTTGAAGCAGCCGAGGCGATCGATTTCCGCTTCATCGAGCCAGTCGAGCAGATAGGCGAAATCGGAATCGGTCTCGCCGGGGAAACCGACGATGAAGGTCGAGCGCAGCGTCAGCTCGGGGCACGCTTCACGCCATTTCTGGATGCGAGCCAGCGTCTTCTCCTGCGCAGCCGGGCGCTTCATCGCGCGCAGCACGTCCGGGCTCGCATGCTGGAACGGGATGTCGAGATAGGGCAGCACCTTGCCCTCGGTCATCAGGCCGATGACCTCGTCGACATGCGGGTAGGGGTAGACATATTGCAGCCGCACCCAGGCGCCGAACTCACCGAGCTCCTTGGCGAGATCGAAGAATTTTGCGCGGACGCTGCGGTCCTGCCACGGGCTCTCGGCGTATTTCAGGTCGACGCCATAGGCCGAGGTGTCCTGCGAGATGACGAGCAAT
This sequence comes from Bradyrhizobium sp. BRP56, assembly GCF_020194035.1. Classification (NCBI taxonomy): domain Bacteria; kingdom Pseudomonadati; phylum Pseudomonadota; class Alphaproteobacteria; order Hyphomicrobiales; family Nitrobacteraceae; genus Bradyrhizobium; species Bradyrhizobium sp. BRP56. The sequence continues at coordinate 8,664 of NZ_JADYVV010000030.1, read as the reverse complement.
TCCTTGACGCCGGCCTTCACCAGCTTCTCGGCCTCGCGTAGCACGTCATTGGCCGGCCGCGACACCAGATCGCCGCGCAGCTTCGGGATGATGCAGAAGCTGCAGCGGTTGTTGCAGCCTTCGGAAATCTTCAAATACGCGTAGTGCCGCGGCGTCAGCTTGACGCCCTGCGGCGGCACCAGGTCGATATGCGGGTTGTGCGCCGGCGGCAGCGCGCGGTGCACGGCGTCCAGCACGCTCTCATATTGCTGCGGCCCCGTGATCGAGAGCACGCCGGGATAGGCGCTTTCGATCTGCTCGGGCTCGGCGCCCATGCAGCCGGTGACGATGACCTTGCCGTTCTCGGCCATCGCCTCGCCGATCGCGGCGAGCGATTCCTGCTTGGCGCTGTCGAGGAAGCCGCAGGTGTTGACGATGACGATGTCGGCGCCGTCATGCTTGCGCGCCAGCTCATAGCCCTCCGCGCGCAGCCGGGTGATGATGCGCTCGGAATCGACCAGCGCCTTGGGGCAGCCCAAGGACACAAAGCTCACTTTCGGCGCGGCGGCCTCTTGCATATCTCTAATCTGCCTGATGAATGGGCAGGAGCTAGTCCCAATTGCCGAGAATTACAACCCTTTCCCGGGGCTTCCGGCATGATATGGATGCGTCTGCCGGGCCTTAAGAGTTGTCGATGAGCGCTGAATCGTCTCCCAAGATCGTCATAGTCGACGAGAGCCCGATCCGAGCGGCCATCCTGGAGGAGGGACTGCGGGAGGCCGGGTATACGGATGTCGTGCATATCAGCGAGATGCAGAGCCTGCTCTCGCGAATCTATGCGCTCGACCCCGAGATCATCGTCATCGACCTCGAGAACCCCAGTCGCGACGTGCTGGAACAAATGTTCCAGGTCAGCCGCGCGGTCCGCCGGCCGATCGCGATGTTCGTTGACCAGAGCGACGCCGCCTCGATCCAGGCCTCGGTGGAGGCGGGCGTCTCCGCCTACATCGTCGACGGCCTCAAGAAGGAGCGGATGAAGCCGATCCTCGATCTCTGCGTCTCCCGCTTCAATGCCTTCGCCAAGCTGCAGGACGAGCTCGACCGCACCAAGCACGCGCTGGAGGAGCGCAAGGTGATCGACCGCGCCAAGGGCATCCTGATGAAGGTGAAAGGGCTGACCGAGGAAGAGGCCTACGTGCTGATGCGCTCGACCGCGATGCGCGAGAAAAAGAAAATCGGAGAGATCGCGCAATCGATCCTGACGGCGTCGGAGCTCCTGAAATGACCACACCATTGCGCATCGGGTTCATTCCGCTGGTCGACGCTGCCGCGCTGATCGTTGCGGTCGACAAGGGATTCGCGGCGGCCGAAGGCCTCGACGTCACGCTGGTGCGGGAAGTGTCGTGGTCGAACGTCCGCGACAAGCTCAATATCGGCCTGTTCGATGCCGCTCATCTGTTGGCGCCGGTGGCAATCGCCTCGAGCCTCGGGCTCGGTCACGTCAAGGTGCCGATCGCGGCGCCCTTCAACCTCGGGCTGAACGGCAACGCCATCACCGTATCGCCGGCGCTGCACGCCGCGCTGATGGAAGAGATCGACGGCGACCGCTTCGATCCGATGGCAACCGCACAGGCGCTCGCCCGCGTGGTCGCCAAGCGGCGGAAGAGCGGGGCGGAACCGCTGACCTTCGGCATGACCTTCCCGTTCTCGACCCACAATTACCAGTTGCGGTTCTGGATGGCCGCCGGCGGCGTCGATCCGGATGAGGATGTCCAGCTCGTGGTGCTGCCGCCGCCCTACATGGTCGACAGTCTCGCCAACGGCCATGTCGACGCGTTCTGCGTCGGCGCACCCTGGAATTCGATCGCAGTCGATCTCGGCATCGGCCACATCCTGCACTTCGTCTCCGACATCCTGCTCAGCGCGGTGGAAAAGGTGCTGGCGGTGCGGCAGAGCTGGTCGGAGAAGCATCCCGACATCGTGGCGGCGCTGGTGCGTGCACATCTGCGCGCCGTGGAGTTCATCGAGCGGCCCGAGAACCGGTCCGAGGTCGCGCGCATCCTGGCGCAGCCCGAGCGGATCGGCGTCGATGCCAGCGTCATCCAGCGCACGCTCGATGGCCACCTGAAGATTTCGCCCGACGGCACCATGCGCGAGAGCAATCGCTATCTGCTGGTCGGCCGCGAGGCTGCGGCGCGGCCTGATCCGGGGCAGGCGGCCTGGCTCTATGCGCAGATGGTTCGCTGGGGCCAGACGCCGTACCGGCCGGAGGCGCTGAAGACCGCCATGGCCGTGTTCAGGCCCGATCTCTACGACGCCGCATCGGGCCGCCCGGCCGGCGCTTCCAGCGCCATCGGAGCGTTCGCCGGCCCGCCGTTCGACCCGAGCGACGTTCCGGGCCATCTGGCGGCGTTCAAGATCGGGCGCTGGAAGGCCTGAGCGCGACGCAGCGGCCGCGTCAGGCGGCACGTGCACGACCCGGTGCGTCTTGTTGCCGGGACAAGGATGGGCAACAGGCGCGGCGGCGGCAGCGCCTCGGCTATCGACCTCCGGCTACTTTGCATGGGGTTGTTTTCGAGATTTTCGGTTATCGCGGGGTTCCGGACGCCTCGAATTGCGGCGAATAGGATTCTCGGCCGGGCGCGCGAGAAGGAATATTCCTCTCGGAACCGAGTTCCCGAAGGCGGCGGCATCGCTATTTTTGCCGCCCGCTTGAATCCGGACGCGAACGATATTCCATATGCCCGAGAATGGGGCGTTGGAGATCGACCATGCGCGAGCTATCGGCGGAAGCCCGCCTGCACCTTTACGCGCGAAACATTTCACGGAAGTCCGGAACCGGAGTTCACACCGCGGCGCTGTACAGCGCCTTTGCGGTGATCGCGGCCATCGTGTTCGGCACGCTGTCCGTCCACCCGTTCTGAGCCCTTCGGAAAATTCAAAAGCCGCCGCCTGATATCCTCAGGCGGCGGCTTTGTGTTGGCTGGATGCTGACAGCTCAGTAGCCGTAACCGCGACCATATCCGTAGCCGTAGCCGTAGCCGCCACCGCAGGTGCTGCAGGTCTGCTGAACCGGCGCGTAGTAGGAATAGCCCGGCGAGACCATCTGGGTGCGCTCCTGGGTGGCGTATTGCGGCGGGATGCGCTCATAGGCGACGCCTTCGGGCGCGACCATCACCGTCCTCGGCACCATCACGGTGCGATACTGTGCCGGCGTGCGATGCGCGACGACGCGGCCCGGCGCCACCATGACGGTCTCCTGCACCGTGCGATATTGCGGCGGCACGCTCTGCACCTGATAGCAGGTCGTGCACGGCTGGGGCGGCGGCGTATAGCAGCTGTAGCAGCCGGCGGATGCCGCGCTGGTGAAGGCGGCGGTAGCAACCGCGGCAATGGTGAGAGAGAGGCTGGTGCGGAACATGCTTTCGTACCCAATTTCCTAAGAGGACAATCAAAGGCTCGGAAGCTGCACCTAACAATCAAACGGCAAGTTTGGGTTTAAGAAGACTCTTAACGGAATCTAAAAGGGCCGGCGCGGCGGCCGGCCCTTTTTTGATCGGTGCGTTCGCGGCTCAGTGCGCGGTCTTGAACGGCGCAACGGTGATACCCGCCTGCTTCAGCGCCTCGCGCAGGCCGCGCGCGATCTCGACGGCGCCACGCGTGTCGCCGTGGATGCAGACGGTATCGGTCTGCATCTTGATCACCTTGCCGGTGACCGAGACGACGGCGCCGTCCTGCACCATCCGCACCACACGATCGGCAATCGCCTTGGGATCGTGCAGTACCGCGCCGGGCTTCTTGCGCGACACCAGGTTGCCGTCGTCCTCATAGGCGCGGTCGGCGAACACCTCATGCGCCATCCGCAGATTCGCCGCTTCACCCGCGCGCACCAGCTTCGAGTTGGCAAGCACCACGAAGATGAGATTGCGGTCGACTGCCTTGATCGCATTGGCGATCGCCCTTGCAGTCATGTCGTCCTCGCAGGCGACGTTGGAAATCGCGCCATGGGCCTTCACATGGGTGACCTTGTGGCCGGCCGCGGTCGCGATCGCCTGCAGGGCGCCGATCTGGTAGGCGATCAGGTTCTCGATCTCCGAGGACGTCAGTCCCGGCATCGGACGGCGGCCAAAGCCGTGCAGGTCGCGATAGCCGGGATGGGCGCCGACGCTGACGCCGCGCGCCTTCGCCAGCTCGACCGTCTTGCGCATGATGTCGGCGTCGCCGGCATGAAAGCCGCAGGCGACGTTGACCGAGGTCGCAAGCTCGATCATCGCGACATCATTGCCCATTTCCCAGGGGCCAAAGCTTTCGCCGAGATCGCAATTGAGGTCGATAGTTGAAGTCATGACGATCGATCCGTCTGTTGTTGTACAGATTCAGGGTAGCGCAACTTGCCAGGTCGACACATCGACGGCGTTGACGGCCTGACCCGCGACATTCGCATCCCGCAGCGCTTCGATGTTGAGACCAAAATCCTCAATGCCGCGGAGGCGGTCGGGCAGGGAACGCAGCAGCTCGTGGAACTTGATCGCCTCGGCCTGCGCTTCAGCCATCGTCACCGCCCTGAAGCGGAACGGCCGGCCGGCCGATATCTGCGCGAAGCGACCGAAATCGGCCGTGATCACGGTTGCGATCTTCGGATAGCCGCCGCTGGTGCCGCGGTCCGGCATCAGCACGATCGGCTGCCCGTTGCCGGGCACCTGGATGCTGCCGTTCACGGTGCCGTCGGAGACGATGTTGTGGCCGTCGAGATGCTTGATGGCGGGACCTTCGAGGCGATAGCCCATGCGGTCGCTGGTCGCCGAGATCTTCCACTCGCTGTCGACCAACAGCTTCTTGTGGTCCTCGGCGAACTCGTCGTCCTGCGGGCCGAACACGATGCGGATCGGCGCATCGGTCGCGGCCGGCAATTCGATGCGGCGTTCTGGCGCGCCACTTGCGGCCTGGGTCGTCAACTCGTCGCCGCTTTGCAGCGGCCGCGGGTAGGGGCTGCCAAGCCCGGCGCGGGCGTTGACGGCGAGGCTGCCGAACATCGGCTCGCCCTCGATGCCATGCTCGATCGCGAGATAGCTGAACGAGCCGCCGCGCGCGAAGCCGAGAGTGAGCGTCTCACCTTCGGCGAGCGTCGCCGAGCTGTCGAACGCGACTGGCCGGCCGCCGATATCGGCATTGCGCGACGCGCCGGCGAGGGCGACGCGCACCGCGCCGCCGCGCGCGGTGAAGCTAGCGCCGAACGGGCCGATCTCGACCGCGGCGCCGAACAGGTCATTGCCGACCAGCGTGTTGGCGGCCGCCAGCGAAAGCCGGTCCATTGCGCCGCTCGGCACGAGACCGTAGCGCTGCGAGCCCGGACGCCCGCCGTCCTGCACCGAGCTTGCCGGGCCGATCGAGGTGACGACGAGCTTGCTCATGGCGTCACCAGTTCGGCGACGAACTCGCCGGCTTCGGCGGCGCGGTCCTGTTCGGCAAAGGTCTTGGCGTCGATCGCGGTGAAGGTGATGGCGTCTCCCGGCTCCAGCAGGAAGGTCGGATCGCGATGCAACTGGTAGGTTCGCACCGGGGTGCGGCCGAGCAGGTGCCAGCCGCTCGGACCGGCCAGGCACTGCACGCCGGTCTGGATGCCGCCGATCGAAATGGTGCCGGCTGGGGTCAGGAGCCGCGGATCCTTGCGCCGGGGCATATGCAGGAACTTCTCCAGCCCGCTGAGATAGGACCAGCCCGGCGTGAAGCCGATCATGGCGACGCGATAGTCGCCGGCGACATGGCGCGCCACGATCTGGTCGGGCGTGGTTTTGAGCGCCTTCGCGACATCCTCGAGATCGATGCCATGCTCGCCGCCATAGGTCACGGGAATCCGCCAGCGCCGCGTTCCGGTCTCGGTCGGCGGCGCCTTGGCGGCGCGAGCCAGCAGTTGCGCGCCGAGCGCGTCGAAGCCGATCTGGACGGGGTCGTAATGCACCAGCAGCGACCGGTAGGTCGGCACGGTCTCGGTAATGCCGGCGATCGGCTCGGCAGCGATCACCCGGTCGAGCGCCAGCACCCGCCGGTTGGCGGCGTCGTCGATGGTGCGGCTGAATTCCACCGTGATGGCGCTGTCGCCACTCGGCAAAAGGCGGGGAGGACTTAAGGGTTCGGCCATTGGGTCAAGTGCTGTCGGCAGCCATCAAGCTAGCGTGTTTCGAGATAAAACGGAATTCGCTTCGTGCAAAATGATGCAGCAACTTCAATAAATTAATCGGCATGCCGGCGATAAATCTGGATGATCGCAGCTTTTTCGCGCAGCCCTTGACGCAAGGCCTTTGCCCGGCAACATGCGCCGGTCTTTTCCTCCCATCGGAGCAAGCTTTCCAGATGTCACTGTCCGCCGAAGCGATCGCGACGCTGTCGCACGTGTCCACCGCCACCATCACCACCGTCCTGCTCAAGAAGGGCCTGCGCAACATCTGGATGCGCGGCACCAAGCCGCTGAAGCCCGGGCAGAAGCGGCTGGTCGGACCGGCCTTCACGCTGCGCTTCGTGCCCGCCCGTGAGGATCTGGCGACGCCGGAATCCTGGTCGTCGCCGATCTCGACCCGCACCGCGATCGAGGCGATGCCGGCGGGCTGCATTGCCGTGGTCGATGCCATGGGCATCACCGATGCCGGCATTTTCGGCGACATCCTCTGCGCCCGCATGGCCAAGCGCGGGGTGACGGCGCTGATCACCGATGGCGTGGTGCGCGACGTCGAGGGCGTGCTCGGCACCGGCCTGCCGGTGTGGTGCGACGGCTACGCGGCTCCGCCGTCGGTTGCAGGTCTGACCTTCGTCGGCTGGGGCGAACCGATCGGCTGCGGCGGCGTTGCCGTATTCCCGAACGACGTCGTGGTGGCTGACCAGGACGGCGCGGTGCTGATCCCGCAGGCGTTCCTCGATCACGTGCTGGCCGAGGGGCCGGAGCAGGAACGGATGGAAGCCTGGATCGTCAACGAGGTGAACAATGGCGCCCAGCTGCCCGGCCTGTATCCGATGAATGCCGAGACCAAGGCGCGCTACGCCGCGACCAAGAAATAACGTCAAGAAAGGGAGGTAACCCCATGGACATCCACGTTTCCGGCTCGCGGCCGACCCGCCGCGCGCCGAAGGAGAATTTTACCGGCACCGTGCTGCAGGACCCGATCAACATGGCGCCTGCGCCGGCGCGGCTCAACGCCTCGCGTGTCTCGTTCGAGCCCGGCGCACGCACCGCCTGGCACACCCATCCGCTCGGACAGACGCTGTATGTGATCTCCGGCATCGGGCGCGTGCAGGCCAAGGGCGGCCCGATCAGGGAGATTCGTCCCGGCGATGTCGTCTGGATTCCGCCGAACGAGAAGCACTGGCATGGGGCCTCGCCGGACAACAGCATGACCCATATCGCCATGCAGGAGGCGCTCGATGGCGTCTATTCGACCTGGATGGAGCACGTCACCGACGAGGAATACAACGGCAAGGTCGGCTGAGCAGCCGCAAGCAGTTCGAAAGATGAAAGCCCCGCTTATCAGGCGGGGCTTTTGATTTTATGAGACCGTAGCCCGGATGGAGCGAAGCGCAATCCGGGGCGGTCTCTCCCGCGGTGAAAATCCCGGATTACGCTTCGCTCCATCCGGGCTACGATTTGCAGGCAATCAATTCACCCGCGTCCAGGTCTGGCCGCCGCAGAACATGCCGCCGAACGCGCAGCCCTGGACGCGCAGCGTGTCCGGGCTCCTCATCGCGATGGTGGAATCGTAGGTGCTGCCGCTGTTCGGATCGAAGATGCGGCCGCTCCACTTGTCCTTGCCCGGCTTCATGTTGATCAGAACCTGTTCGCCGATTTCTTGTCGACGGCGTAGCCGCAGAGATTGGCACCACATTGCTCGATGCGGATTTTGCCTTCCTTTTCTTCGGTGAGCCAGACGCCAAGCGGCGAGTTCGCTGCTTGCACGGGATTGGCGAGCGGCTTGGGTGCCGGAGCGCTCGGCGAGGCGGCGCCGACCGTTGGAGCGGTGGTAGGCTTTGCAGCAGGCGCAGCAGTTTGCTGGACGGCGGGCGGCGGCGGTGTGGTCGCGGCTGCAGCTGAAGGCGGCGTGGCCGCAACGCCCGTGCTGGGCGGCTCTGCCGTTGCGGCAGGCGCCGGCGGGACGGCGGCCTGATCGACGGCAGGCGGAGCAGCCGCTGCTGGCGCGCTGGGCGGCGCGGCCTGGGAATTCGTCTTAGTGTCCGACTTGGCGTCCGTGTTGGCTTCCTTCGGAGCCTTGCGCTTCTGCTCGGTGTCGTCGCTCTTGGCGCGTTTGGTGCGGCGGGGAGTATTGTCGTAGACGCCGGGGATCGAAACCGTGCCGCGATCGGGATCGATGCGAATGGTGCGGCCGCCGTAATCGAATGTGTACTGCGCCTGCGCTGCGGCCGTGCTTGCCAGCACGAGCGTGGCGATCGCCAGAAGCTTTCTCATCTCGACCTCCGGTGCAGGGAGCCTCGTTCGCAAGGCTATCCGGTGACCACCCCGTTGAACGTGTCCCAGATCACGGTCAGAACATGAGTCGTATCCTTGCGGCTAAGGTGTCCGCCGTGAAGAACGCGGACGAGCGCTGATTTAAGCGATCTTTTGAGCCGGGACAGTTTCGGCGATGGCCCGGATGATGGCACACAGGAGTTGTGCGAGCCATCGCAGGAGCAGGCCGAAGTTGT